>CBJMYK010000149.1:0-4691 GCA_966433795.1 uncultured Thiobacillus sp.
TGTAGTGCTCGAAGAAATGGGCGATCTGCTTCAACAGCAGAGGCTGGAGGTCTTCCGGCTTGTGAACGCCCTTGTACAGGCCGCACAGCTTTTCGACCGGAACCGCCAGCAGCTTGGCGTCGACGCCGGCTTCGTCGGTCATCTTCAGCATGCCGATCGGACGGCAGCGCACCACGACGCCGGTGATCAGCGGAATCGGCGTGATCACGAGCACGTCGACCGGATCGCCGTCCTCCGACAGGGTATGCGGAATGTAGCCGTAGTTGCACGGGTAGTGCATGGCGGTCGCCATGAAGCGGTCGACGAACATCGCGCCGGATTCCTTGTCGACTTCGTACTTGATGGGTTCGCCGTGGGCGGGAATTTCGATAATGACGTTGAAGTCGTCCGGCAGGTTGCGGCCGGAGCTGACGCGGTCGAGGCTCATGGGGGTCTCAGCAGGGAAAACGAAAGCGGGGCATTATACCCGCGGCTGCACTCCCCGCCGCCCCCCTGCATGAAACCGGGTTCAGACCGATTTCGCCGGGATGCATCAAGCCGCCTCGCATGCCAATGACGTGCGGCCGCAAATCGCGTTGACCGATTCCCGAGCATAACGGAGACCTTGCGCGTGCGCGCGCTTCAGTCAGGCCGGCGGCATTTTGTCCGCCACCCTCGACGGCATCAAGGTCGCCGAAGCCGTCGCGCGCGACATGTTAGGGCTGGAAGCGGCGCGGGCCGGGAGCGAGGAAGGCCCGGCCTGCGGAGACTGAGGCGCCGAACGCGCGTGCCGTCCGGCCGCGTCAGGGGGCCAACTGCCGATAGGCCGCGTCCGCGAGGCGCTGCATGGTCTCGCGGCCAATCTGGCCTGACAGCGCATAGCCGAACTCGCCGTCGATCCAGTAGAACACGTCGACGCCTTTTTCGGCGGCGTGGCGGAAGGCGGTGGTTCCCGTGCCGCCCGCCGCGCGGCGCACGTACAGGGTCACCCGGCGTTCCAGACCGTCCTGGTACATGAACTGCGCGACCGGACCGGTGTCGCCCGAGAGCAGCCGTCCACCGAGCAGGCTGAAGCCGTGCGCGCTGAAGTCGGGCGCGTGCAGGGGGGTCCCGATCCGCTTGGACAGCCAGGCGACCAGATGCCCGGCCTGCGCCGCGTCGACCTCCACCGGATGGCGCGTTTCCGGACTGAACACGGCATGGGCGATGGCGGCGTCGCGGACGAGATGCGCGGGCGCCTCGGGCGTCCGGCCCTGACTGCCGAGGCCGACCGCGTAGCCGAGGAGGCCGGCTGCGAGCAGGGCGAGCGACGCGGCCGCGGCGCGGAAGGGCCCAGCGAACGCCGGCCGCCGCGCGGCGCGCACGAGGTTCAGCGGCAGCGGTTCGTTGAGCACGGAATCGAACGCGCCGTGCAGCATCTGGCTCTGCGCGGTCCATGCCGCGACCCGCGCGGCGTCGGCTGGATGCGCGGCAAGCCACGCCTCGACCTCGAGGCGGCGCGCCTCGGCCAGGGCGCCGTCCACATAGGCATGAAGTTCGTCTTCGCGCACGTCTTCGGTCATTTCACCGCTTTCAGTTTGACGACGGGTTCGCCCGCCAGCATCCGGCGCATGCGTTCGCGCGCACGCGCCAGACGCGACATGACGGTGCCTGTTGGCACCCCCAGCACTTGGGCGGCTTCAGCGTAACCGAACTGCTCCAGTCCGACGAGCAGGAGGACTGCGCGCTGTTCTTCGGGAAGTCTCGCCAGTGCGTCCCGGATGTCGCGCGCGGTCAGCGCCTCGATTTGTCCGCCGCTCACCGGTTCGTCCGGCGCATCCTCCGTCACCGGTTCCTGTGGCCGTAGGCCGCGCGTCTGGTTTACGTAGAGATTGTGCATCAGGGTGAATAGCCAGGCGCGCAGGTCGCTGCCGGGCTTCCACAAATCGAGTTTGACCAGCGCGCGTTCCAGCGTGTCCTGCACCAGGTCGTCGGCACGGCTGGCGTCGCCCGTCAACGCCCGCGCATAACGGCGCAGGCGCGGCAGGTGCTCGATCAGGTCGGAACGGCCGCGCACTCAGGGTTTGGCGGCGTGCCAAACGTTGTTGACGCCGTCGCCGGTCGTATCTCCCGGCTTCTGGTCCTTGACCCACAGATAAAGCGGCTTGCCCTTGTAGGCCCACTGCTTCGAGCCGTCGTCGCGGGTGATGATGGTGTAGTGGCCGCTCGCGCGATCGGACGCGCCGGCAGCCAGCGGTGGCCATTTTGCAGCGCAGTCGCCGCTGCACATGCTCTTGCCGGAGCCGGCCGTATCCTTGTCGAACGCATACAGCGTCATGCCGGCCGGGTTGGTGAGGACGCCACGCTGGGTCTCGACGGGGGGCGCAACGTACGGACTGGCGCAAGCCACCAGCATGCTCAGGACAGCGAGGGGGGCAGCAAATGAGGTGTTCATGGCATTTCCTTTCTTGGAGAGGGAGAAATGAACGCAAGTCAGGCTTGCATCGAGGTGAACACCGTGGGTGCGGAGTTTATTCCCGTTCGAGGAGAATTTACCTCGGGGACGGCGGAGCCGGCAGGCATCCGGCACGCGCGGGCCCATGCGGGTGTTGCCAAACGTCGTTGGCCCGTGCGGTCCTCGCCAGCCGCGTTGGCGCCCCGGTCGCCAGCGTTGAACGCGTCTGCGCCCCAGGCAGGCGTGGAAATAGAACACCGCAACGCGATCCGCTGACGCCGGCTTTTGCGCCTTTTGTTTTTTTGGTTGCATTGCGTCAGGCGGCGATCGCTGGAGGCTTCGAGCGGATTCGCCCCGTCGGCCAGGCGCGTCAGCGGCGCTTTCGGCACCCACCGAGCCGCCCTGTTAACTTCCCGGGATTGCCCCGAATTCTTTGGAGCGCAATCAGCCCTAATTTCCGCGATAATTCCCAACTTTTTCCATGGCGTTTCTGTTTCACGACTCCGCGCTCACCGTTCGCAGCGCTTCCGGCCTCGCCGGCGCCGCTGACGCGCTCTACCTCGCCGAACTGGCGCGCCATGCCGCGCCGCTGGCGGTGGTGTGCGCGGGTGCATGGGACGCCAACCGGCTGGCCGAGGAACTGCGCTGGTTCGACCCCGGCCTGCGCGTGTGCGCCTTCCCGGATTGGGAAACCCTGCCCTATGACGCCTTCTCACCGCATCCGGACCTGATTTCCGAGCGGCTGGCGACGCTGTACCAGATCTCGCGCGGCGAGTTCGACATAGCGGTGGTCGCGCTCTCCACCGCGCTTTACCGGCTGGCGCCTCCCGCCTTCCTCGCTGCCCACACCTTCTTTCTGAAACAGAAGGACACGCTCGACGAAGCGGCCTTCCGCGCCCAGATGGCGCTTGGCGGCTACGCCAACGTGAACCAGGTGTTCGCGCCCGGCGAGTTCTCGATTCGGGGCGGGCTGATCGACCTCTTTCCGATGGGCAGCGCCGTCCCCTACCGCATCGATTTGTTCGACAACGAGATCGAAACGCTGAGGGCGTTCGACGTCGACAGCCAGCGCAGCATCTATCCGGTGAACGAAGTACGGCTGCTGCCGGCCCGTGAATTTCCGCTCGACGAGGGCGGCATCACGCGCTTCCGCCAGAACTTCCGCGAACGCTTCGAAGGCGACCCTTCGAAATCCAAGCTGTATCAGGACGTCAGCAACGGCCTTGCCCCGGCCGGCATTGAATATTACCTGCCGCTGTTTTTCGACGAGACGGCGACTCTCTTCGACTACCTGCCGCCGCATACGCGGCTGGTCGCCCACGGCGCGCTCGACCCCGCCGGCCAGGCGTTCTGGCGCGACGCGCAGGGCCGCTTCCGGCTGCTCGCCGGCGACAAGGACCGGCCGCTGGTGCCGCCCGCGGAATTGTTCCTCGCGACCGACGCTTTCTTCAGCCGGGCGAAAAGCTACGAACGGCTCGATATGGAGCAGGCCGGCGAAGGGCTCGCTCGCCCGGTTCCGCCGATCTCGGTCGACCGCCGCGAAGCGCACCCGGTTGCGAAGCTGCAGGGCTTCATCGACGGTTTCCGTGGCAGGACGCTGATCGTCGCGCCGTCGCCCGGACGACGCGAGACCCTGCACGAGTACCTCGCCGAGCACGGCCTCGACGCGACGCCGTGCGAGGGCTGGAGCGGCTGCCAGGCATCGAGCGAGCGCATCCTTCTGACCCACGGTCCGCTCGCGGAAGGCTTCGTCACGCGCGACGACGCGCTCGCGGTCATCACCGAGACCGAGCTCTACGCGATCCCGCCCAAGACCCGGCGCGCGCGCGAAGTCCGCGCCACGCAGATCGACAGCCTGCTGCGCGACCTCTCGGAACTCAAGCCAGGCGACCCGGTGGTGCATACGCAATACGGCGTCGGCCAGTACCTCGGCCTCGTCAACATGGACCTCGGCGACGGCGATACCGAGTTTCTGCAGCTCGAATACGCCAAGGGCGACAAGCTCTATGTACCGGTTGCCAACCTGCATCTGATCTCGCGCTATTCCGGCGCCGGCGAGGGCGAGGTCGCCTTGCACCGCCTCGGCACCGACCAGTGGGAGAAGGCACGCCGCCGCGCGATGCAGGCGGCGCGCGACACAGCTGCCGAACTCCTGAACCTCTATGCGCTGCGCGCCGCGCGGGAGGGCCACGCATTCAGCTTTTCGCTCCACGACTACGAAGCCTTCGCCGAGGGCTTCGGCTACGAGGAGACCCCCTACCAGACCGCCGCGATCGCC
>CBJMYK010000150.1:0-4646 GCA_966433795.1 uncultured Thiobacillus sp.
GGACGTGCTCGAACCCTTCCTCATTCAGCAGGGTTATCTGCAGCGCACGCCACGCGGCCGTATCGCGACGCCGCTCGCCTACCGCCATCTCGGGCTCGCCGCCCCGGCGGGCGAGTCGGAACTCTTCTGAGCATGCGGTTTCGCTGGCCCGTCCGCGTCTATTGGGAGGACACCGATGCGGGCGGCGTCGTGTACTACGCCAACTATCTCAAATTCATGGAGCGCGCGCGCAGCGAGTGGCTGCGCGCACTCGGTTTCGAGCAGGACGCGCTGCGCGACGAACAGCGGATCGTATTCGTCGTCCGGCGGGTCGAGATCGACTATCTGTCGCCTGCGCGTTTCAACGACGCGCTCGAGGTCTCGGTCGATCTGGACAACGCCGGCCGCGCGAGCCTGAGCGTGCGCCAGGAACTCATGCGCGGCACGCAGCGTCTAGCTGAGGCCGTGATCACGCTGGCCTGCGTCGACGTCGCGAATTTCAAACCCGTTAAAATGCCCGCCATGATTCTTCAAGCTCTGAGCCCTACGCCGTGAATCCCGATATCAGTCAGGACCTGTCGCTGCTCCATCTCATTCTCAATGCGTCGCTGCCCGTGCAGATCGTGATGCTGCTGCTGCTCGGCGCATCGCTGATGTCGTGGTGGTACATCTTCATCAAGATGTTCGCGCTCAAGCGCGCCCTGCGTGTGACCGATCGCTTCGAACATGAATTCTGGGGCGGCGCCGACATCCACGCGATGTACGAGAGAGTCGCCGCCGGCCGCGAAGAGGCGAGCGAGATGGAACGCATCTTCGAAGCGGGCTTTCGCGAGTTCATGAAGCTGCGCCAGCAGGCCGGGCTCTCGCTCAACGTCATCATCGACGGCACACGTAGGGCGATGCGTGCGAGCTATCAGCGCGAACTCGACGCGCTCGAATCGCACCTCGCATTTCTCGCGACGGTCGGCTCGGTTTCGCCTTACGTCGGCCTGTTCGGCACGGTCTGGGGCATCATGCTGGCCTTCCAGGGACTCGCGACCGTCGCGCAGGCGACGCTCGCGCAAGTCGCGCCAGGCATCGCCGAAGCGCTGATCGCGACCGCGATGGGGCTTTTCGCCGCGATCCCCGCAGTCATCGGCTACAACCGCTACACCCACGACGTCGACCGTCTCGCCAACCGGATGGAGAGCTTCATGGAGGAGTTTTCCAACATCCTGCAGCGGCAGGTGACGAGCCGCCCGGCCTGAGCAAGATGGCACGAACGCGCAAACAGGTCGCCCAGATCAACGTCGTACCGATGATCGACGTGATGTTGGTTCTGCTGGTGATCTTCATGGTCACGGCGCCCTTCATCAATCCGGCCCAGGTCGAATTGCCGAGCGTCGGCAGGACCTCGCAGACGCCTTCGCAGCCGCTCGAAATCATCATCAAGGAGTCGGGCGCATACGTCTTGCGCGACCGCGCCCAGGGTGGCGCCGAACGGGCGGTGGCGGCCTCGGAACTGGCCGATGAAATCGCCGCCTTGCATCGCGCTTCGCCCGAGCAGGCCGTCGTCATCGCCGCCGACAAGAACGTCCGCTACGACGAAGTGATGAAGGCCATGACGCTTCTTCAGCGCGAGCAGATCACCCGCATCGGCCTGCTCGCCCGCCCCGCGCCATGAGCCATCGCGAAGACGGGCGTTTCGTCTCCCGTCCTGCACCCCGGTTCGCCGCCGGGATACTCGCGCTCGGCGTGCACGTGCTGTTCGTGCTGCTGCTCGTGTTCGGCGTGTCGTGGCAGACGCGGCATCCCGCGCCGGTAACGGTCGACCTCTGGGAATCGCTGCCGCAGCCGACCATGCCGAGCCCGCCGCCCCGGGCGCCAGCCGTCCCGTCCGCGCCAGAACCACCGGCGCCGCCGCAGCCCGCCCGCGAACCCGTGATCAAAAAAGAGCCGGCGGCGCCGAAGACGCCTGATATTGCGCTGGAGAAAAAAAGGGCCGAGGCCGAACGCGTGAATAAAGCCCGCGCAGCCGAAGAGCTGGCCCGCGCCGAGGCTGCGAAAGCCGCACAGGAGAAAGCGGCACAGGAAAAAGCTGCGCGGGAAAAGAAAGCGGCGGAACAGAAAAAGCGCGAGTTGCTGCGGCAGATGGAAGAAGACGAGGCGATGCGCCAGATGGCGGACGAAGAGGCGGCGAATCAGACGCGTCTTCTGAAGCAGGCGGAAGCGAAAGCGGCAGCCAGCGCGCGCCAGAGCGAGATCGCCCGTCTCGTTGGCCATCACCGCGACCTCATCAGCGCCAAGGTGCGCGGCAACACGCGCCTACCCGACAACTTGACGGGCAACCCCGAGGTGCGCTGTCTTGTCAGACTCCTCCCGACCGGAGAAGTCCAGAGCGTGCGGGTGACGCGGTCAAGCGGAAACGCCGCCTACGACGAAGCCGTCAAGCGAGCGATCGAAAAATCATCGCCGCTACCCTTGCCCGCAGACCGCGATGCCCGAGCCGAATTCGTTCCGGAACTTTCCTTCGTGCACCGCCCTAAAGAGTGAGCTGTCGTGCCCGATGACCAGGCGCGCAGCGGCCGGGCCGCACGGCGCAGCCCTATGCTAAACTGACCCGCCAACCTCGTGCTAGCGTACAAGATGCCTGTATCCCTGTTGCGTGCCCTGCTGGTTTTTTCACTCCTGTGTCTCGGTTCCTTCGGCGTGCGTTCTGCCTATGCGGCCATGGAGATCGAGGTGGTCGGAGGCGCCGCCAATAAAATCGCGATCGCGATGGTGCCCTTCCAGGCCGCGGCGGGCCAGCCGTCGCCGCCGCTCACCCGAATCGCGGCCGACGATCTCGCGCGCAGTGGGCAATTCAGGCTGCTCGACGTGGAAGGCGCACCGCAGCCGGTCGAGCCTTCGCAGGTCGATTACGCCGCTTGGCGGGCCAAGGGCGCTGAAGCCATGGTTATCGGACAGATCGTTGCGCTTCCCGGGGGGCGCTTCGAAGTACGCTTCCGCCTGCTTGACGTGGTGAAGGGGACGCAGCTCGCGGGCTACAGCTACAACATCGCCGCCGGGCAGTGGCGCGCGACCGCGCATCAGATAGCCGACATCGTTTACGAAAAACTGACCGGCATTCGCGGCGCGTTCAGCAGCCGCATCGCCTACGTCCAGAAGCAAGGCAAGCGCTACGAACTACGCGTCGCCGATGCCGACGGACAGAATCCCCGCACGATCGTGCGCTCGCGGGAGCCGCTTATTTCACCGATGTTTTCGCCCGACGGTGCACGCCTCGTATACGTGTCATTCGAGGACAAGAAGCCGGTCGTGTATGTGCAGTCGCTGCAGCAGGGCGGACGGCGCAAGGTCGCCGCATTCAAGGGTTCCAATTCGGCGCCGGCCTGGTCGCCGGACGGTCGGCAACTCGCGGTGGTGCTGACCCGTGACGGCGCCTCGCAGATATATCTCATCAACGCCGACGGCAGCGGGCTCACGCGCCTGACGCGCGGCGGCGACATCGACACGGAGCCGGTGTTCTCGCCTGACGGGAAGACGCTCTACTTCACGTCCGATCGCGGAGGCAGCCCGCAGATCTATCGCGTGGCCAAAAGCGGCGGCGACGTGACGCGGGTGAGTTTCAACGGCAGCTACAATGTGTCGCCGACGCTCAGCCCGGACGGCCGCTACCTCGCCTACATCAGCCGCGACGGCGGGCGCTTCAACGTCGTGCTGCAAGAATTGGCGTCGGGACAGACCCGTGTGCTGACCGAAACGACCCGCGACGAGGCGCCGAGCTTTGCGCCGAACGGACAGGCGGTTTTGTACGCGACGGTACAGGGTGGCCGCGGTATTCTAGGAACGGTAAGCCTCGATGGGAAAACCCGCGCGCGTCTGTCGGAATCCGGCGTGGATGCGCGCGAGCCGGCCTGGGGGCCGTAAGATTTAGCAGTGATGTTGGGAGGGTTGGGCAGCAACCGCGAGCGGAAGCTGACTGCCCATTCGTTGTTTTCATTAAAAGGAGAGACCCATGAACAAGATTGTTTTCCCTCTACTGCTGGCTCTGACCCTGTCCGCGTGCGGCACCACGGGCAGCAAGGAAGCGACGGTCGAAGATCGCACCGGCGGTTCGTCCGTCACGACGGTGGACAAAGTGGGCGGCGCAGCCGAGAGCACCGGTGTGGACGGTGCGGGCGTGGAGGGGAGCGCGCTTCCGGGTGACCAGGCTGCAGGCGACCCGCGCAAGGATCCGGCCAATGCCTTGTCCAAGCGCAGCATCTTTTTCGACTACGACAGCTTCGTCGTGAAGGATGAATATCGTCCCGTCCTCGAAGCCCACGCCGGCTATCTGGCGTCGAAGCGCGATGCACGCATCACGCTGCAGGGGAACGCCGACGAACGCGGCAGCCGCGAATACAACCTTGCCCTGGGCCAGAAGCGCGCTGAGGCAGTGCGCAAGGCGCTTGCGGTGCTGGGTGTGAGCGATGCGCAAATGGAAGCCATCAGCTTCGGCGAGGAAAAGCCGCGTAACGAGGCGGATACCGAGGAGGCCTACGCCGAAAATCGCCGCACCGACATCGTGTATGGCGACGAGTAAAGCGCCCCTGGGCCGCTTCGGGCTCCTCTTCGCCGGGGTCATGGTGCTGGCTTCGCCGGCGTCCGCGGCCCTATTCGGAGACAGCGAGTTGGCGCGCCAGACC
>CBJMYK010000151.1:0-4610 GCA_966433795.1 uncultured Thiobacillus sp.
TAGGCGGCGGCGTCGTAGACGCGCGCACCCGCGACACCGCCGCCCGCCCAGTGCCGGTCGAGAATCCAGCCCACGGCGCTCTGCTGGATCGCCGCAAAACCCAGAACCGACATGTTGACGACGCCGCCTACCGTGCCGGCCACGCTCGGATGGTTCACCTCGCGCGCGAAGGCAAAGCCGATGATGAGGCCGCCGGCCGAGAAGCCGATAACGGCGAACAGCAGGTAAAGGCCCGGCGCCGACGCCTGGGGAAGGAACAGAAAGCCGAGCCAGCCACAGACGTGAACGACCGCTGCGCCGAGATACGGCAGCTTGCGGCGCTGCAAGCGGTCCGACAGGCTGCCAAGGAGCAGCCCCCCGAGCGCGAAGCCGAGCAGCATCGTCGTGGTGAGGCCCGCGGCCTCGCTGCGCGTCATGTCGTGAATCTGCACCAGATAGGGCACGCCCCAGAGACCCGCGAAGGTCAGCACGGGCGCGGCGATCATCCCGCCAGCAAAGAAGAGCAGCCAGGTATCGCGCTCGGAAAGCACGCGCCCGAGACTGCGCAAGGGCGTCATGCCGACACCGTTGAACGCCTCGGGATGCGCGTAACTCGCAAAGCCCCGGTCGCCCGGATCGTCGCGCACCCAAAGCCAGACCGCGACGGCGAGCACCAACGTGCCGCCGGCGCTCACCAGCATCGCGTTGCGCCACCCGATGTCTGCGACGGCTTCCGACAGCGGCACGCCGGCGAGCGCGCCGCCGAGGTTGCCGATCAGCAGCGCGACCCCCGTCACCGTCGCGAAGCGATTGGCCGGAAACCAGTGGCCAGCGAGTTTCATGCAGGCGACGAAGGCCACCGCCACCGACGCGCCGACCAGCCCGCGGCCGAGCGCCGCGAGCCAGAGGCTGTCGGCCCGTGCAAACACGACGATGCCGAAGGCTGCGGCGAGCGCCGCCGCGGCGGCGGTCCGCCGCGGCCCGACGGCGTCGGCGAGCAGGCCGCTCGGGATCTGCATCGCGGCGTAGGTATAGAAGTAGATCGCGGAGAGATTGCCGAGCAGGGTCGCGGCAATGCTGAAATCGCGCATCAATTCGTCGACCATCACGGCCGGCGCGACGCGCTGGAAATAGCCGACGAAATAGAGGCTCGCAAGCAGGCCCCAGGTCAGCCAGGCGAGCGCTGCGGGCGGCGGGCGACGCAATTCAGCGCCCATGGGCAATGCGCGTGCCGCGGCTCAGCCGAAAGTCAGCCCCATCGACTCGCGCACGTCGCGCATGGTGTCGCGCGCGAGTTCCTGCGCCTTCTCGCTGCCGTCGGCGAGGATGTTGCGCACCTGGTCGGGGTTGTCCTCGTAGTACTGCGCCCGCTCGCGAATCGGCGCAAGCTCGGCGAGCACGCCGTCGATCACGGGCTGCTTGCATTCGATGCAGCCGATGCCGGCGCTGGTGCAACCCGCCGTCACCCACTGCCGCACGCTGTCGTCGGAATAAACCAGATGGAACTGCCACACCGGGCAGTTCAGCGGATTGCCCGGGTCGGTGCGGCGAACGCGCGCCGGGTCGGTCGGCATGGTGCGGATCTTCTTCGTCACGACCTCGGGGTCTTCGCGCAGCGCGATCGTGTTGCCGTAAGACTTCGACATCTTCTGGCCGTCGAGACCGGGCATTTTCGACGCTTCGGTGAGCAGCGCTTCGGGCTCGGCGAGAATCATCTTGCCCGAGCCCTCGAGATAGCCGAAAAGCCGCTCGCGGTCGTTCATCGACAGATTCTGCGCGTCGTTCAGCAAGGCCCGCGCCGACTCGAGCGCCTCCTGGTCACCCTTCTGCTGATACGCGGTGCGGCATTCCTCGTACACTCGCGCCTTCTTCGAGCCGAGCTTCTTGACCGCGGCGCGCGCCTTGTCCTCGAATCCGGGCTCGCGCCCGTAAAGATGATTGAAGCGGCGACAGATTTCGCGCGTGAATTCGATGTGTGGCACCTGGTCTTCCCCAACCGGCACGAGATTGGCACGGTAGATCAGGATGTCGGCGCTCTGCAGCAGGGGATAACCGAGGAAACCGTAGGTCGAAAGATCCTTCTCGCTGAGCTTCTCCTGCTGGTCCTTGTAGGTCGGAACACGCTCCAGCCAACCGAGCGGCGTCATCATCGACAGCAGCAGATGCAGTTCGGCGTGCTCGAGCACGCGCGACTGCACGAAGAGCGTCGCCTGCGCGGGATCGATGCCGGCCGCGAGCCAGTCGACGACCATGTCGCGCACGTTCTGGTCGATCGCCTGCGGCGCGTCGTAATGGGTCGTCAGCGCGTGCCAGTCGGCGACGAAGAACAGGCACTGGTACTCGTTCTGCAGGCGCAGCCAGTTCTTGAGCACGCCGTGATAGTGGCCGAGGTGCAGGCGCCCCGTGGGGCGCATGCCGGAGAGAACGCGATCGGAATACATTTTCTTGTTAGGCGTTAGGAATGGAAAGTCAGGCGAGCACGACCTGGATGAGGCCGACCAGCTGTGCCGGATCGAGTCCGGTCAGCAGCGCGGCGAGCCCCACGAACAGGCTGATGAGCGGCCACAGGATGAAACCGAGTATGCCGGTGAACAGCAGCCCGAGCAAAATGAAGAAGCCGTAGGGTTCGATGCGGGCGAACTGCATGGCCTGCTTCACAGGCAAGAGGCTCACCGCGATGCGCCCGCCGTCGAGCGGTGGCAATGGAAGAAGGTTGAGCGCCATGAGAATGACGTTGATGAACACGCCCGCCGCGCCCATGAGCATCAAGGGCGCGCTGACGAAGCCGTTGCCGAGCGCGTGACCGACCTGGATCATGAGCGCCCAGAACAGCGCCATGAAGAAATTGACGCCCGGCCCGGCCAGTGCGACCCACAGCATGTCTTTTTTCGGGCGCCGCAAGCGCGCGAAATTGACTGGCACGGGCTTCGCCCAGCCGAACAGGATCGCCCCGCCGCCGAGCAGCTTGCTCATGACCAGTATGACCAGCGGCACCAGAATGGTCCCGACCGGATCGATGTGCTTGAGCGGGTTGATCGTGATGCGCCCGGCCGCCGCCGCGGTCATGTCGCCGAAATAGCGCGCGACGTAGCCGTGGGCCGCCTCGTGCAGCGTGATCGCGAAGATCACGGGCAGCGCGAAGACCGCGATTTTCTGAATGAGCGTGAGTTCCATGGGCGCTCAGGCCTCGAAGGCCGAGGCGTCACCCTTGCCATAACGCACGACGGCCGGCGTGTCGTTCGTGAGGTCGACGACCGTCGTCGGCGTCAGCCCGCAGGCGCCGCCGTCGATGACGAGATCGACCTGGTGTTCGAGGCGTTCGCGGATCTCCCAAGGCTCGGTCAGGGGGACATCCTCGCCGTACAACAGGAGCGTCGACGACAGAAGGGGTTCGCCGAGCCCTTCGAGCAGGGCCTGGACCAGCGGGTGGGCGGGCACTCTGAGGCCGATCGTATCGTGCTTCTTGTGCAGCAGGCGGCGCGGGACTTCGCGCGTGCCGCGCAGGATGAAGGTATAGGGCCCGGGCGTGTGGGCCTTCAGCAGCCGGAACTGCGCGTTGTCGACCTGCGCATAACGCCCGAGTTCGGACAGATCGCGGCACACGAGCGTCAGGTCGTGGCCGGTGTCGAGTCCGCGCACCGACAGCAGACGCATCGCTGCTTCCTTGTCGCCGATGTGGCAGCCGAGCGCGTAGCAGGAATCGGTGGGATAGACGATGACGCCGCCGCGCTTGAGGATGTCGACCGTCTGCTGGATCAGCCGCGGTTGCGGATTCTCGGCATGAACATTGAAATATTGCGCCATTCGGTTCTCAGGCCAAGGAAGTGGAAAGGAGCTGTGCGACTTCGGGCCAGCCCTGCCATACCGGCGTGCAGTAGTGCGGCAGATGCGGCAGACGTCCAATGTCGACACCCTCGCCCGGCGCATGGAAGTCGGCGCCGCGCGAGGCCTTGAGCCCGAAGGCACGCGCGAGGTCGGCATATTTGCCGAATTCGGAAGGATGATGGCTGCCCGTGACGACCTCGATCCCCACACCGCCGAGCGCGCGGAAGGCATCGAGCAGCAGATGAAGCTCGCGTGCGCTGAAAGGGTAGCGACCGGGGTGGGCGAGCACGGCGTGTCCGCCGCTGGCCCGGATCCATCCGACCGCGTTTTCCAGCGTCGTCCACTGGTGCTCGACGTAGCCCGGATTGCCGGGTGTGAGAAAACGCCGAAAGGCCGCGCGAAGGTCGGGCGCGTGCCCCCTGGCGACCAGCCAGCGTGCGAAATGCGTACGACCGATCATCTGCTTGTTCGCCGCGTAATCGTAGGCGCCCTCGTACGCACCGGCGATCCCGGACCGCGCGAGATCCTCGCCCATGCGCTGCGCGCGTGCCATGCGTCCGCAGCGGATCTCCTGCAGGCCCGCAGCCAACGCGGCATTGTGCGGGTCGATCCGCAGGCCGACGACGTGTACGGTGCGACCATCCCACGTCACCGAAATTTCGACGCCGGGAATCAGGGTGAGGTCATGCGCGGAGGCTGCCGTCCGCGCCTCGGCGATCCCCCCGACGTCGTCGTGATCCGTCAGCGCAAGAACATGCACGCCGTTCGCCGCGGCCCGCCCGACCACTTCGGCAGGAGGCAACAGA
>CBJMYK010000152.1:0-4591 GCA_966433795.1 uncultured Thiobacillus sp.
CATTGGCGTCAAAAAACGCGTCGATGAAGCGGTCGCCCTGCCACTGCCAGATGCGCCGGCGTCCGAGTTCGTCCAGGGTCGCCAACGGCTTGGTCGAAAAGAAGTGCACATTGCCCACTTCCATCCAGGCGATCAATTCGTATTGGTTGTCGCGAAAGCCGCTTTCGATAAGAGGCTGGATCCGGGCCCGCACGGCGTCGATCTCGGCGTGGTCGCGAAACAGAAACGGGGCCTCGAGGATGCGCGCCGGCGGAAAGATCTCGCCGATGCCGTGGCCCGCGAGGGCGGCGCCCTGCAGCTGGCCGAAACGTATCTTCTTCAGCATGTCGGGCTCGTCCCCCGCGATGCCGCCGGGATAGAACTTCACCACCAGCCGGCCGTGGCTCTTGCTCGCCAGTTCTTTCGCCCAGGCGTCGAAAGCCTTCATCCAGGTCGAGCCCGTGGGGGCGAGTGTCGCGAACTTGAGCACATGCGTCTCGGCGGCGCGCGCGCTGCTCATCGCGAGCAAGGCGCATGCAAACAGGATAGCGGGCAGATTTCTGATCCTCAAAACAAATCCTCCTCTTGCGCGAGCAGGTCCGCCGCCTGCTTCCTGGCCAGGGCATTCGCCAGATTGAGTTCGGGATCGGCACCGGCGGGCGCTGCGAGCACGGCGGTCAGTGCGGCGTGGAAGGCCGCTCGCGCGCCTGTCTGCCGCAGCAGGTAACGTGCCCGGTAAACGTCGACCCACAGCAGGCCGCTGCCGAGCGCCGCCGCGCGCTCGAAATGTCGCGCCGAACGGGCGAAGTCGCCGCCGAACATGGGGGCGCGCCCGCCGTAGTAGACGCCGAAAAAGACGTGTGCGCCGCCGTGATAATAGGCCTCGTCGAGTTCGATGACCCGCTGCATAAGGCGCTCGACGCGCGGTAGTTCATCCAGCCGCGCCGGCTCGTCGAGTTGAAGCTCAATCCACTTTGCCCACGCCGACGCTGCCCAGAACAGGGCCGGGACGGCGCCCTTGTCGAGACGGATCAGGGCCGTTTCGAGCGCGGCTTGATCGCCGAGAAGGGCTGCCCGCGTCACCCCGGTTTTGTTTTCCAGCGCCGAGAAGGCGTGCTCGCGCGCACGCGCGTAGAGCGCGACGGCGCGGGCCGGGTCATCGGCTTCGACGAAGCCTATGGCGTAGCCGTAGAACCCCATCGCCGCCTGCACCGCGTAGGCCGCGTTGCCCGGGTCCGCCAGCAACAGCGCTTCGATCATTTTCAACTGGGCGGGTATGCTCGCGCGGGCGAGTTCGATATCGGTTTCACGGTTCATCGCCATTACCCCGTGATCGATCAAGGGTGCAGCCCCGCGCGCGACGAGCCGGCCACCCGAGCAACCGAGCAGTAGCAGCGTCGTGAGGCTCGCGAGCGCGGCGGTGCGCAGCGAAATCGGCAAGGGCATTCGGCCTCCTCTTTGGTATCGTAATGCGGCCATCATGCTAGCACCGCGCGGATATCCCGTCGTCTTTGGCATAATGCGCGTTTTGCCCTGGACTCCGCAGTGACCGCTTCGCGCGACGACACCGTCCGGCATGCCGACCCTCAGGATGGTTGGTTGGCGCATCCCTTCGAGGCGCCCCGCGCACTCCGCGATTGGCTATCCGATCGCGGCTCGCTCACCCGGCGACTGCAGTCCCGTTACGACGATTTCCGCGTCGTTCCGGTCGCACGCGGCTTCGCGACCCCGTTTCCGGACGAAGTCCGCACCCTCGGTCTGAGCCTCAAGGTGCGCGCCTATGTGCGCGATGTCCTGCTTCTGGGTGGCGGCAAGACCCGTGTGTTCGCGCACAGCGTGCTGCCGCGCGTGGCGCTGCGCGGCGGGTGGAACGACATCACGCGGTTGGGCGCCAAGCCTCTCGGCGAAGCGCTGTTCCGCGACCACAGGATCCGGCGGCTCGCTTTGACCATGCGCCGCGTGGACGCACGTCACCCGCTCTATCGCGCAGCGCACCGTCATGCCGAGACCCCGGTCCGCCAGTTGTGGTCGCGCCGCTCGGTATTCTGCCTGGACGGTCAGGCCCTGCTCGTCACTGAAGTTTTTTTACCCGCGATTCTCACGCCATGACCCTCGTCGAGCGCCTCTCGCTGTACGAAAAACTCACGCGGCTGGACAAGCCCATCGGCATCCTGCTTCTGCTGTGGCCGACGCTATGGGGCCAGTGGCTCGCGAGCAACGGCGACCCGGAGTGGCTGATCCTGTGGATTTTCGTCATGGGCGTCGTGTTGATGCGCTCGGCCGGCTGCGTCATCAACGACTACGCCGACCGCGATTTCGACCCGCACGTATCACGCACCTCCGAGCGTCCGCTGGCAGCCGGCAAGATATCGCCGAAAGAGGCGCTGGCGCTCGCCGCGGGCCTTTCGCTCCTCGCATTCCTGCTGATCCTGCCCCTCAACGCACTGGTATTGAAGCTGTCGGTCGTCGCGCTGTTTCTGGCTGCCAGCTATCCTTTTACCAAACGCTTCTTCGCAATTCCCCAGGCCTACCTCGGAATCGCGTTCGGCTTCGGCATCCCGATGAGCTATGCCGCGCTGTGGGGCGACGTACCGACGGAGGCGTGGGTCCTGCTGCTCGCAAACGTGTTCTGGGCCATCGCGTACGACACCGAGTATGCAATGGTCGACCGTGCCGACGATCTCAAGATCGGGATCAAAACGTCGGCGATCACCTTCGGCCGCTTCGATCTTGCGGCGATCGCCCTGTGTTACGCGGCCACGCTCGCGCTGCTTGCCTGGGTCGGCGCACAACGCGCTTTCGGTGTCTGGTATTACGCAGGACTGGTCGTCGCCGCCGCGGTCGCGCTCTATCACATGCGGCTGATCCGGACGCGCGATCCGCGGCAATGCTTCCGCGCGTTCCTGCACAACACCTGGTTCGGTGCCGCGATCTTCGTCGGCATCGTCCTGCACTTCCTGCTGCGGAGCGTCCCCTCGTTCGCTTAGGGCCGCTGCCTCAGCGCGGGCATGCGATGCGCGACTGCTGGCTGTTCGGATAGGCCTGCTTGAGCACGCCGAGATCCTTCAAGGTGTCCGGATCCTCGCTGCGAATCACGAAGTAGAAGTCGGTGCCTTGGCGCGGCAGCAATTCGACGCGAGTGCCGAGCACGCCTTTGCTCTCCAGTTCGCGCAAACGACGACCGGTGGCTTCCTCGTTTGCATAAAGACCGAGCGAAATCGCGTTGCGCCAAGGCCCGTCCTGCACGACGAAGATGTCCTGCACGCCCGCCGCGGCGAGTTCGTTCGACTTCGCCGCGGCCGACTGCGGGCTCGGCAAGGGCGGAAAAATGACCCAGTGGCGCGTCGCGAGCGGGACTTCAGTGAACGACATGACGCGCGCGCCGGCCATCGCCTTCAACTGCTCGCGCACCGGCGAAAATTCGTCGCGGGTAAGGCCGCGCCACTCGATGCACAGCGCCTCGACCGCCGGCGTGTCCGAGGCCGAACGGGCATCCGTCCGCTGCGTCTCGGCGTTGCGCAGGCTTAGCCGGTCGACATGGAGGGGCATGCTTTGCGGCGAAGTCACGGGCGAGCCGCTGCCGCGCCAGACAAAAAAACCGGCCGCGAACAGATTCGCGATCAACAGCGCCCACGTGATGCGTTTCATCATGGCTGGCTCTCTCTCGCTACACGGTCCACACCTTCAAGCACCAGCATCGGCACATGCTCCGCCGCGATCGCCAGATAGGGCAGCAAAACCTCGGCGCCGCCGCCGGTGATCAGGCAGCCGGGGGGCTCGCCCGACCTCGTCGCGAGGCGGTCGTACTGCGCCCGGATCGCGCCAAGCAGCGCAGCGATGATGCCGCTATACGCCGCATCCGCGGTACACCGGGGGAACGCCTGCCAGCTGCCGTCCGGGGCGGCGGCGCGCGCCGTACCCTGTTGCAGCGCGCTTCGCATCAGTGCCATGCCCGGCAGGATGAGCCCGCCGAGGAATTCGCCAGCGGCCGACAAGGCATCGATCGTCATCGCCGTGCCAGCCGACACGACGAGCGTTGCACGGGGCGTGCGCGCGCGAGCACCGAGCAGGCACATCCAGCGGTCCACCCCGAGTTGCGAGGGATCGCGATAGCCATTCGTCACGTCGGCGAACGCCGCTTCGCTTTTGAGCCAGGTGGCCGAGCTTCCCGCCTCCCGCAATAGCGCAGCGAGCTTTCCCTCATTGGCTCGGCTTGCCACGCTCGCGACGAAACACCTGGCGTCAGGCGTGAGCGCGGGGCGCAGCGCCGAGAGCTCCGTATAGTCGCAGCGCCCTCGAGCCCGCCATTGTCCGCTTTCAACGACCGCCCACTTGAGAGTCGAATTGCCTGCGTCGAGCAGCACACGGCGACCGCTCATCGGCGCGCGTCCAGGCGCAGACTGATTTCCCCGCCGCTGTATGGCACCACCGTCGCATGGGCGTCGCGCAACAAAAAGGCGCCCGTTTCGTCGACGCCGGAGGCGATGCCGTGGACGCTGCGGGTGTCCGGCAGGGTCAGCGCGACGGCCCGGCCGGCGTAAGCGTCGAGCGCGAGCCATTCTTCGCGCAAACCGGCGAAACCCTGTCGGCGGAACTGCGACAAGACGGCATC
>CBJMYK010000153.1:0-4576 GCA_966433795.1 uncultured Thiobacillus sp.
ACGCTGTTCTACGATGCCAGCGGGCGACTGGTCGACACCCACCTGGGCGAGTTGTCGGCCGCTTCCTTGTCCAGCAAGTTAAAACGGCTGCGCGCGACGCGATGAGCCTTTCCCCCTCATTCATTGCCGCAACCCGGCGAGGCTGGAACCGTTTGTCGAAACGAACGCGGACGGTCCTCGCGCTGCTGGCCTGGGTGCTGGCGGCGCAGGGCGTGTTGATCGGCCTGCGGGCATTGGACGCGCCGACCCTGGCCGCGGTGCAGGTCACGACGCTCGAGGGCGAGTCGACCGACCTCGCGGCGCTCGCCGCAGGCAAGCCTCTGGTCGTCAATCTGTGGGCGAGTTGGTGTCCGCCGTGCCGGCGCGAGATGCCGGTGCTCGCCGCGGCGCAGAAACAGGCGACCTGGGCGAGCTTCGTCTTCGCCAACCAGGGGGAGAGTGCGGCGACGGTGCGGAATTACCTCGCATCCGGCCAGCTCGACCTCGCGAATGTGACGCTCGACCCCCACACCCGGCTGGGCTTCATGGCGGGCTCGACGGCCTTGCCGCTCACGCTCTTCTATGACGCGAAGGGCCGCCTGCTCGACACCCACACCGGGGCGCTCACCTCCGCCGCGCTGGCCGCGAAATTGGTGCGGCTGCGCGCCTCCCGGGATGCCTCGGCCGAGGAGCAAGCCCCCGGTGATTAGACCAAGGAATTCCCGCAGGAACGATGCGTTGCCCGGGGTCTAATGCCGTTTGCGGTCTTCCTTCAGCGCCAGCGTCGCGACCTGTACGCGGTTGCGCAAGCCGAGCTTTTCCATGATGTTGCGCAGGTGATTGCGCACGGTGTTTTCCGAGAGCGTCATCTTGTAGGCGATAGCCTTGTTGGAAAGCCCTTCCTTGACGTGGTCGACGATTTCCATTTCGCGCGCGGTCAGCGCCGACAGGGCGCTGTTGTTGAGTTCGCCGCGCGCCATCTTCTGCATGATGTTGAGCGGGAAACTGCTCTGTCCGTCGCAGACGCTGCGGATCGCGGCGAGCACCTGGTCGGGCTCGCTCGACTTGACGACGTAGCCGTCGACGCCCGACGCGATCGCTTCGGAAATCTCCTCGTCCGAGTCGGCGATCGTCAGCATGATGACCTTGATGCCGAGGTCGCGCAGGTCCGACACGAGGTCGAGGCCGTCCGCGTCGGGCAGCGAACGGTCGAGCAGCGCGGCGTCGGCGCGGTTGCCCGCCGCCATCCAGGCTCGCAGTTCGGCGGCGTTGGCGAACTGCGCGGTCAGCCGCAGATCGGCCTCTTGCTGGATGTATCCGGCGACGCCCATGCGCAGCAGCGGATGGTCGTCGATAAGAATGATGTTCAAGGGCGCTGTCATCGCTGCTCCGAAGAGGGGGTCACGTCGGGACCGAAGCTCGGCCCGTTACGTCGGCAAGCCGCGCGGCTTGCGCGGGGCTTTCTCGAATAATAAATCATAGAGCGGGTTCGGGAGCCATTTGAGCGCCGTGGCGACCCACGCCATCTGCCAGGGAATGACCGTGTAGGCGCGACGCCGCGATATGCACCGCGCGATCCGTGCGCTCGCGGCTTGGGCGCTCATCTTGAACGGCATCGCGTACGGATTCACGCGCGTCATCGGGGTGTCGATGTAGCCGGGTGCGACCGTGACCACGGCAATGCCGCGCGTCTTCAGCTCGAGCCGCAGCGCTTCGAGATAAACCGTCGCAGCGGCCTTCGATGCCGAGTAGGCGCCGCCGCCTGGCAGCCCGCGTACGCCTGCGACGCTCGAGATCCCGCACAGGACGCCGCCTTTTTCCATGGCTGCGATGAACGGCTGGAAGGTGTGGACGAGCCCGAGCACGTTGGCGTCCATGACCGCACGGAACACTGCGGCGTCGTCGGCGAGTTCGGTCAGCGTTCCAACGCTGATGCCGGCCGCGGCAACGACGATGTCCGGCGCGCCGACCTCGCGCACAAACGCAGCAGCGGCGTCCTGCAGCGCTGCCGGGTCGCGGACGTCGGCCCGATAGGTGCGCGCGTCGAGCCCGCGCGCGGTGGCCTGCAAGCCCTCGTCGCGGCGACCGACGAGGCCGAGCCGTGCGCCCTGGGCGCCGTAATGGCGCGCGAGCGCGGCCCCGAGGCCGGAGCTCGCGCCGGTGATGAAAACCCTGAGCGGGGCGGCGGCGGGCAAAGGCTTACTTGGCGGCCTTCTTGCCTGAGCGCTCGGCGCGGGCGTTGACGATCAGCTCGTCGAGCACTTCAAACAGGCGTGGCTCGCTGCCGGTCATTCCGACCGAGGTCATGTACTTGCCGTCGATGATGAAGGCGGGAACCCCGGTGATGCCGTAGGCCGTCGCGAGACGCGCGCCCTGGGTCGCCTTGGACTGGGTCGAGAACGAGTTGTAAAGGCTCTCGAACTTCTTGCGGTCGACGCCCTGCTTGCCGATCCAGTCGCCGAGTACGGCCGGGTCGTTGAGGTTGATATTCTGCAGGTGGTAGGCGTCGAACACCTTGTGGTGCAGACGGCCGAGCAGGCCCATTTGTTCGAGCGTGTAGTAGAGCTTCGCGCCCGGCATCCAGTCTTCGCGGAATACCGCGGGAACCCGGCGGATCTGGGCGTCCTTCGGCAGCGTCTTGATCCACTTGGCGAGACTCGGCTCGAGTTGGAAACAATGCGGGCAGCGATACCAGAAGAACTCCAGGACCTCGATCTTCTTGCCGGTCGCGACCGGTTGCGGGTTCTTTACCCGGGCGTAGTCGTGCCCCTCGAACGCGTCGCCCGACGCGGCGAAGCTCGACACGGAAAGTAAAGCGGCGGCAAACAGCGTCAGTGCGCGGGCAAACATCAAGGCGTCTCCTGTGGGGTGGGAAGTTCTTTGACCAGCGTCGCGGAAATATTGTTCTGGGTGAGCAGGGTACGGGTCTGCTCGACTTCGTCCGGATTGTCGAACGGCCCGACGCGCACGCGATGGAATACGCCTTTGTCGGCCAGGTCGCTGGTCTGGATCACGGCCTCGATGCCGAGCAGCGCGAGCTGCGCTTTCAGGTTGTCGGCGTCAGCGGGGTTCTGAAATGCCCCGACCTGCAGGTAATAGGTCGGACGTGCAGCTGCGGTGTCCGCCTCCGCGGACGGCAACTCGTCGGGCGCGCCGCCCGGCAATACCTTGTAGAAGTCGAAACTCGGCGCGGTTTCCGGCGCCGAAGGCGCGACCGGGACGGGCTCTGGCTTGGCTTCGCCGCTGTCCTTGAACGGGATGTTGCCCGTGACCCAAACCGCGACTGCGACTGCGAGCACGGCGCCGACGATCAGCCCGATCAGCACGCCGGTGAAAATCGAACTGCCGCCGCGTTTCGCGGAACGGCTCGCGGGTTTCGCCATGGCTACATTTTCTCCGGTGCGTCCACGCCGAGCAAGGCGAGGCCGTTGACGATCGCGATGCGGGTCGCGTCGGCGAGCGCGAGTCGCGCGTGCTTGACGGCCTCATCCGCAACAAGGAATTTCTCGGCGTTGTACCAGGCGTGAAAATCGCCTGCGAGCATCTGCAGGTAGTGCACCAACAGATGCGGGGCGAGGTCGCGGGCGGCGCTGGCGACCGTTTCCGGATATTCCGCGAGGCGTTGCATGAGCGCGAGTTCGTGTGCAGCGGTCAGCGGCGCGAGATCGGCTTCGCCGAGCTTCGCCGCGTCGCCGCCCCATTCCTCGAACACGCGGCAAATGCGCGCGTGCGCGTATTGCACGTAGTACACCGGATTGTCGTTATTCTTGGCGAGCGCGAGATCGATATCGAAGATGTATTCGGTGTCGGCCTTGCGCGAAAGCAGGAAGAAGCGCACCGCGTCCTTGCTCGTCCATTCGATCAGATCGCGCAGCGTGACGTAGCTGCCGGCGCGTTTCGAGATCTTGACTTCCTCGCCGCCGCGCATGACCCGTACCATCGTGTGCAGCAGGTAGTCGGGATAGCCGGCGGGGACGCCGACGTCGGCTGCCTGCAGGCCGGCGCGCACGCGCGCGATCGTGCCGTGGTGGTCGGTCCCCTGGATGTTGATCGCGCGCTCGAAGCCGCGCTCCCATTTGGCGATGTGGTAGGCGACGTCCGGCACGAAGTAGGTGTAGCTGCCGTCGGACTTCTTCATCACGCGGTCCTTGTCGTCGCCGTAGTCGGTCGTGCGCAGCCACAGCGCGCCGTCCTGCTCGTAGGTCTTGCCGGCGTCGACGAGACGCTGCACCGTCGCGGCGACCCGCCCGTCGGTGTAGAGGCTCGATTCGAGATAGTAGTTGTCGAAATGAACCGCGAAGGCGCGGAGGTCGAGATCCTGCTCGTGGCGCAGATAGGCGACCGCGAACTGGCGGATTGCGTCGAGGTCGTCGACGTCGCCGGACGCCGTGAATTCGCGGTCGTCGGATTTCACGGTCTTGCCGGCGAGGAAGTCGCGCGCGATGTCCGCGATGTAGTCGCCGTTGTACGCCGCTTCGGGCCACGCCGCGTCACCGGGCTGCAAGCCCTTCGCACGGGCCTGCACGCTCGCCGCGAGGGTCGCGATCTGCACCCCCGCGTCGTTGTAGTAGAACTCGCGGTAGACGTCCCAGCCCTG
>CBJMYK010000154.1:0-4561 GCA_966433795.1 uncultured Thiobacillus sp.
TGCCGCCAGCGCCTCGTGCGAGCGCCCGGCGAGCACCGTGAGCGGCAGGACGAGGCCTTGCGCCGCCCGCGCGATCAGTTCGCGCGCGGCTTCGCTCGCCGCGGGTAGCACGAAGCGCACGTCCGCTTCCTCGGCGCGGACCCGCATCGCCGCTTCGAGCATGAGGCGGGCGTGGCGCCTGACTTCCGAGAGCCGGCTGCCCGGCAGCAGCGCGACGACGGGGCCGTCGCCGAGGCCGAGCGCCGCGCGGCCTGTGGCCGTTTGCGGCTCGAGCGGGATCACGTCGGCAAGCGGGTGGCCTACGTAGCTGACCGGAATGCCGGCGTCGCGGTAGATCGCTTCCTCGAACGGGAATACCACGAGCATGTGCGAGACCGCGTGCTTGATGCGGTGGATGCGCTCGGGACGCCAGGCCCAGATCGACGGGCTGACGAAATGCACGGTCGGGATGCCTGCGCGCTTGAGCTTCGCTTCCAGGGTGAAGTTGAAATCGGGCGCATCGATGCCGACGAAGACCCGCGGCCGCTCGCTGAGGAAACGGCGCGTGATGCGGGAGCGTATCCACAATAGCTCAGGCAGATGACTGAGCACCTCGACATAGCCGTTGACCGCGAGTTTCTCGCTCGGATAAATCGCCCTCACGCCCGCCTCCACCATGCGCGGGCCGGCGATTCCGGCCGCGACGAGACCCGGATGATCTTTTTTCAGCGCGTCGAAGAAATGCGCCCCGAGCAGGTCACCGGACGCTTCGCCGGCAACCACGCCGAGATCGATCACCGGATGATGCCGCGCTCGGCGCGCGCAAGGAAATCGAGCAGCTGTTGCACTTCGGCGTGCTTCGCCGCCTCGGGGGCCAGCTTGGCCTGCGCTTCGGCAAGCGTGTTGCCCTCGCGGTAGAGAGTCTTGTAGGCACGCTTCAGCGCAGACAGGGCCTCGGCCGAAAATCCGCGGCGCTTGAGGCCTTCGTTGTTGAGCCCGTGCGGCGCTGCGGGCTGGCCGGACGCCATGACGAAAGGTGGGATGTCCTTGAACACGACGCTCGATATGCCGGTCATCACATGGGCGCCGACCTTGCAGAACTGGTGCACGCCGGTGAAGCCGCCGAGGATCGCCCAGTCGCCGACTTCGGCATGCCCTGCGAGCGAGGCGTTGTTGGCGAAGATCGTGCGGTCGCCCACGATGCAGTCGTGCGCGATGTGGACGTAGGCCATGATCCAGTTGTGGTGGCCAATTCTCGTGACGCCGCGATCCTGTACGGTACCCGTATTGAAGGTGCAGAACTCGCGGATGACGTTGTGGTCGCCGATCTCCAGGCGCGTCGGCTCGCCGGCGTATTTCTTGTCCTGCGGCGCCTCGCCGAGCGAGACGAAATGGAAGATACGGTTGTGCGCGCGGATCGTCGTGTGGCCGGTGAGGACCGCGTGGGCGCCGACCGTGGTGCCCGCGCCGATCGTGACGTGTTCACCGATCACGCTGTAGGGGCCGATCTCGACGTCGTCGGCCAGCCGCGCGCCCGGCGCGACCAGCGCTGTGGGGTGGATCGTCGCCATCTCAGGGTTTGTCGCGCAGCGTCGCCATCAGTTCGGCCTCGGCAACCATTGCGCCGTCGACCTCGGCGCGCCCGCTGTACTTCCAGATGCCGCGCACTTCGCGCACGATTTCGGCCTTGAGCACAAGCTGGTCGCCCGGCTTGACCGGCTTCTTGAAGCGCGCGCCGTCGATACCGGCGAAGTAGATGATGCCGATCTGCTCGGGCGAATAATTCTTGGTCTTGAACGAGAGGATGCCAGCCGCCTGCGCCATGGCTTCGAGGATCAGCACGCCCGGCATCACCGGTGCACCGGGGAAATGGCCGTTGAAGAAAGGCTCGTTGATGGTGACGTTCTTGATTGCGGTGATGCGCTTGCCGAGTTCGAGCTCCGTGACCTTGTCGACCAGCAGGAAGGGATAGCGATGCGGCAGGTACTGCATCACCTGCTCGATGTCCATGATCATGTCTTGTTTTCCAGTTCGTTGAGCCTTTTCTCGAGCTGCTTGACGCGGTTGACGAGCTTGTCGAGGTTACGCATGTGGACCGCGTTCTTCTGCCAGACCTCGTGTTCGGAGAATGGCAGCGCGGAAGTATAGATGCCGCTCTTCGGCAACGATTTGGTGATCAGGGTATTGGTCGAAATGCGCGTGCCGTCCGCGATCTCGATGTGGCCGAAAATCATCGCGGCACCGCCGATCGTGCAGTGGCGCCCGATCTTGGCGCTTCCCGCGATCCCGGTGCAGGCGGCGATGGCCGAGTGCGCGCCGATCACGACGTTGTGCGCGACCTGGATCAGGTTGTCGAGCTTGACGCCCTCCTCGATCACGGTGTCCTCGAGCGCGCCGCGGTCGATCGTCGTGCAGGCGCCGACTTCGACGTCGTCGCCGATCAGCACGCGGCCGATCTGCGGGATCTTTTCCCAGCGGCCCTCGTTCGGCGCGAAACCGAAGCCGTCGGCGCCGATGACGCAGCCGGCGTGCAGGATGACGCGGTCGCCGACCTGGCAGCCGTGATAGAGGGTCACATTGGCGTGCAGCAGACAGTCTTCCCCCACCCGCGCGCCATCGCCGACGACGCTATTCGCGCCGACGACGCTGCGCGCCCCGATACGCGCGCCGTTGCCGATTACCGCGCCTGCGGCGATGCTCGCATCCGCCGCGATTTCAGCGTCGGCCGCGACGGTGGCGGCGGGATGGATTCCGACTGCGGGGCGGGGCGGTGGATTCAGCAGCGCCGAGACGCGTGCGAAATAGAGATAGGGGTTGGACGTCAGGATGCGCGGCAAGGCCGTCGCGTCACGGGCATCCTGAGGCAGGATGACTGCGCCTGCGCCGGTTGTGGCGAGCTGCGCGAGGTATTTGCTCTGGGAAACAAAACCGATTTCGTCGGCGACGGCGCGGTCAAGCGGCGCGACCTGACGTACCAACTGCGCGCCGTCGCCTACCAGCTCTCCGCCGAAGCGCTCGACCAGCGCTGCAAGAGTAACCGCCATCGCCGCCGATTATTTCCCGCCCAGCGCCTTCATCACCCGATCGGTGATGTCACTCTTCGGATCGACGTAGACCGCCTGCTCGACGATGAGATCGAACTTCTCTGCCCGAGCGATCTCCTGGATTGCCTTGCGCGCGCGCTCCTGGATCTGGCCGAGTTCCTCGTTGCGGCGCAGGTTGAGGTCTTCGCGGAACTCGCGTCCCTGGCGCTGCAGTTCGCGATTGAGGTTGGCAAGATCGCGCTCCTTGGCCTTGCGCTCGCTGTCGGACATCGTCACGCCGTCCTTGTCCAACTGCGCCTGCAGGTCGCGCGCCTGCTTGGCGTGCTTTTGCAGCTCCTGCTCACGCCCGGCGAATTCGCGCTCGAGTTTCTTCTGCGCTGCGACCGAGAGCGGCGCTTCGCGCAATAGACGCTCGGTGTTGACGAAGCCGATCTTGGTATCGGCGACGGACGGCGCGGCGGCGAACGCGGACGCCAGCATCAGGGAAATTGCGAACTGCTTGAAGGTCATCATGAATACTCCGGTAGCCAACGCGCCTCAGAACACGTTGCCCAAGGTGAATTGGAACATCTCTTCCTCGTCGCCTTCCTTGCTCGAGAGCGGTTGCGCGAGGCTGAACTTGAGCGGACCGAGCGGCGACACCCACAACACGGCCACGCCCGCCGAATAGCGGAGGTCGCCAAAGGCGAAATTCTCGTACTGGTTATTCGCGTCGTTGGGGCCGAAGGTCGCGCCCGCGTCGACGAACGCGGACATGCGCAAGGACTGGTCGTCCTTGAGGCCGGGCAAGGGGAAGAACAGCTCGGCGTTGCCGACCACGCGCTTGTCGCCGCCGAGCGCGTCGCCGGCCGAATCCTTGGGACCGAGCGTGCCGTTCTCGAAGCCACGGACCGAACTCGTGCCGCCGGCGTAGAAGTTCTTGAAGAACGGCAGAGGCTTGTCGGACAGGCCGCCGCCGACGCCGACTTCGCCGTTCAGCATGAGCGTGAAGCGCTTGCCGAGCGGGAAGTATTGCTGGTGCTGGAACGACAGCTTGTAGTATTCGAGGCTGCCGAGCGGCGTGCCGACTTCCGCTGCGACGCGCTGGAATAGGCCACGGGTCGGGAAGAGGTGGTTGTTGCGCGTGTCGCGTGCCCAGGACGTGTCGAGGCGCAGGGTGTCGTTGTCGCTGCCAAATTCCTGCTCGAATAGCCGGTAGATGCTCGGACTACTGGGGTCGGTCGTAATCGACGTCTGTTCGTACGTCACGCCGAAGGAAATGAAATCGCGTTCGTTGATCGGCAGCCCGAAGCGCACGCCCGCGCCATAGGTCTAGGTTTCATAGTCGCCGACGCCGTCGAGCTCGCTGGCGTCGACATCGCGTCGGTAGATGTCGTAGCCGAGGCTGATACCGTCGATCGTGTAGTAGGGGTTGGTGTAGGACAGCGCGTAAACGGTATTGACGCTACCGGAGTTGATCTGCGCCGACAGCCGGTTGCCGGTGCCGAACACGTTGTTCTGCGAAACCGAACCCGACAGCACCACGCCTTCGGACGACG
>CBJMYK010000155.1:0-4546 GCA_966433795.1 uncultured Thiobacillus sp.
CGCGCGCATGCCTCGTCGACCAGTGCCGCGAGCGACTTCTCGGTCATGCCCGGGTAATGTTCGAGGGTCATCGCGGCGACACCGCTGCCTTCGTTCGTGTCGCGCGCGAGCCCGACGAAACTCGCGACCGCGCCGACGTCGCGACGATCGCGTGTCAGCGCCGCGACCTCGGTGGCGAGATCGAAGGCTTCGTTCTGTACCGCGATTTTCATGGCTAGCCTCCGGTCACGGGCGGAAAGATCGCGACTTCGGCGCCCTCCGGCAGCGCCGCGTCGAGCGCGACGATGTCCTGATTGACCGCGACCCGGAAAGTCCGCCCTGCGCCCAGCTCCTCGGCCCACACCCCACCGCGGTCTTGAAGCTGCGCGATCAAGTCGGCTACGGTATTCCCCGCGAAGTCGAGCGTCTCCTCGGCCACGCCGAAGCGCTCGCGCAGGCGTGCGAAATAGAGCACGCGCACCGTCACAGCAGCAACTCCGAGAGCGGAATGAAGCGCACCCAGTCGCCTGCTTCCACGGTCTGACCGATGGCGACATCGACGAGCCCGTCCGCCCACGCGCAGGAGGTGAGCACCCCCGAGCTCTGATTCGGAAACAACGCGAGCCTGCCGTCGGGCTGCAGCTGCGCACGCAGGAATTCGCGGCGGGTGCCGGCCTTGGGCCAGGCAAACCCGGCCTGCACCGCGAAGGCGCGGTACAGCACATCGGCCGCGCCCATGCGCTTGAGCAGGAACGGCCGCACGAACAGGCAGAAGGTGACGAAGGCCGATACCGGATTGCCGGGAAGCCCGATGAAATCGGCGTCGTTCACGCGTCCGTAGACCAGGGGCTTGCCCGGTTTCATCGCGACTTTCCACATCTCGACCCGGCCGAGCTTTTCGACCGCTTCCTTCACGTAATCCGCTTCGCCCACCGAAACGCCGCCGCTCGTGACGATGACGTCGGCGACGGAGGCCGCGCCTTCGAGCGCGGCTTGGGTCGCCTCGAGCGTGTCGGGCACGATGCCGAGGTCGATGAGCTCGCAGCCGAGCCCCTGCACCAGTCCGGTCAGCGTATAGCGGTTCGAGTTATAGATCTGGCCGGGCCGCAAGGGCGTACCGGGGGTCACGAGTTCGTCACCGGTGAAGAAGCACGCGACCTTGAGCCGGCGGAATACCGGCAGCTCGGCGACGCCGACCGAAGCCGCCAATCCCATCTCGGCCGCGCCGATACGGGTTCCGGCGGCAAGAACCTGCGCCCCCGTCACGACGTCCTCGCCGGCGCGGCGGATGTTCTGGCCGTCCCGCGGCACGGCGTTGACGACGACCTCGTCCCCGGCAACGCTGCAGTCTTCCTGCATCACGACCGCGTCCGCGCCCGCGGGGAGCGGCGCGCCGGTAAAGATGCGCGCCGCCGTACCGGGCTCAAGCGTTTCGCCGACCGTGCCGGCAAGGATGCGCTGCGAGACCGGCAGCGTGGTGCCCACGGCGGGGACGTCGGCCGTGCGCACTGCATAGCCGTCCATGGCGCTGTTGTCGAGCGGCGGCACCGTGATGGCAGAGGTTTGCGCCGTCGCGAGGACGCGCCCGAGCGCGTTCGCGACGGGCACCGTCGCCGTCGCCGTGACCGGGCGGGCGCGTTCGAGCAGGGCATCAAGCAATTGGTCGGCTGAGAGCATGGGACAGAATGAAGTCGGTGAGTTGAGAAACCGCATCGATATCGATGCGGGGAAAATCATGGGGCGGCGCGACGTCGGAGGCGACCGCCAGAATATTCGTGTCGTCCGGAAACAGCCACGGCCGCGCGGCCTGCGCCCGATGCACTTCCAGCTTCGGTATCGGCTCACGTTTGTAGCCTTCGACCAGCACCAGATCGCAGTAGCGCAGCTCGGCGAGCAGCGCATCGAGCGCAGGCGGCGCATCGCGATGCTCGGTCAAGAGCGCCGTGCGGTGATCCGACGCGAGCAGCACCGCAATCGCGCCGGCCTCGCGGGCGCGCCAGCTGTCCTTGCCCGGCCGGTCGATGTCGAAATCGTGATGGGTGTGCTTGATCACCCCGACGCGCAGGCCGCGCGCGGACAAGGCGGGCAGGACGCGCTCGATGAGCGTGGTTTTTCCGCTGCCACTGTAGCCGGCGATGCCGAAGACTTTCATGCGCGCGTTGCCATCTCGAACGAAGAAGGTTATATTTTTCCATATATAACCCGCGCCTGCCAACCGCTCCGCCATGAACGCGCCCGCTCTCGTCGACCAGTATGGCCGCCACATCGATTATGTGCGGCTGTCCGTGACCGATCGCTGCGATCTGCGCTGCAGTTACTGCATGCCCGAGGGATTCAAGGGTTTCGAGGAGCCGGCCGATTGGCTCGACTTCGACGAGATCGAACGCCTCATTGGCGCGTTCGCCCGGCTCGGTGTACGGCGCGTGCGCCTGACCGGCGGCGAGCCCCTGCTGCGGCGCGACATCAGCATGCTCGCCGGACGCATCGCGTCGCTGCCCGGGATCGAGGACCTTTCGCTTTCCACCAACGCGACCCAACTCGACAAGCACGCCCAGGCGCTGAAGGCGGCGGGCGTGACACGCCTCAACGTCAGTCTCGATTCGCTGCAGCAGGCGCGTGTCGAGCGGATCAACGGCCGCGACGTGCTCGCGAAGGTGATGGCCGGCCTCGCCGCCGCGCAGGACGCGGGCTTCGCGCCGATCAAGCTCAATATGGTCGCGATGCGCGGCACCAACGACGACGAGATCGACGAGATGGTCGCCTTCTGCATGGAACGCGGCTTCGTGCTGCGCCTCATCGAAGCGATGCCAATGGGCGCGACCGGACGCAATACCGAGTACCTCGACCTGCAACCGGTGAAGGCGCGTCTGCGGGCGCGTTTCGGCCTCGTCGAAACCACGCTGCCCGGCGCCGGTCCCGCGCGTTACCTGGGCAGCGCAGACGGAAGCTTCAACGTCGGCTTCATCACGCCGATCTCGCAGCATTTCTGCGAGAGCTGCAACCGCATCCGTATCGCGGTCGACGGCACCGCCTACATGTGTCTCGGCCAGGACGAGAAATTCGAATTCCGTCCGCTGCTGCGCGCGGGCTGCTCGAACGCCGAGCTCGACGCGGCGATTCTCCAGGCGATCAACCTCAAGCCCGAGCGCCATGAATTCCGCGAGGCGCCGCACAAGCTCGTGCGCTTCATGTCGATGACCGGCGGCTAGGCGCCGCGCTCGGCGCTCACGGTGCGAAAGCCCGCGAAGGCATCGCGCCGGTGCGGCAGGTAGAAATTGCGAAACCCCGGCCGCTTCAGCGCCGGATCGGTGACCGGGCCGCCCCCGCGCAGCTCCCAATGCGTGTCGAACCAGGGCTGCGAGTAGTCGCGATAGGGGTCCGCGGCGAAACCCGGATACGGCGTGAACGGGTCGCGCAGCCATTCCCACGCGTCCCCCCAGCGGAATTCGGCCTGCTGCGTCGCGCGCAGCCATTGCGCGGCCGTTGGCAGCGCACGCCCACGCCACGCCGCGAACGCTTCGGCCTCGAAGCGGTTCACGTGCAGCATCGCCTCGCTCGGCTCAAGTGGCGTCCAGCGCTCGAAGCGCCGCACCTCCCACGCGCCGTGACGCGCTTCCCGCCAGTACAGCGGATGCTGTGCGCGGTTTGCCTCGCGCCACTGCCAGCCGCTCTCGGTCCAGAGCGCGCGCCGCCGGTAGCCGCCTGCCATGACGAATTCGGCGAAGTCGGCTTCGCTGACCGACGTCGCGTCGATGTCGAAAGCCGCGAAGGCTGCCGGGCAGCGCCATTTTTCATTGTCGAAAATGAAGCCGGCGTCCCGGCCGCTGCCGAGCTCGATTTCGCCCGCGGCAAACGCGAGTCGCGCCGAGCTGGCGCGGGCGGCGCGTTCAGGTGTGGCGGGCGGCGCAAAGCCGAGGCTCTGGAACGCCATCCACCACGCCTCGACGTGCATGAGTTCGTGGTAGAGACTCAATTCGGCAAAATAGGCGAGCGCGTCGTCGGCCGCCGCATGCAGGCGCGCAGCCACCGCCTCGGCGACGCGTGCCGCATAGGTGTCGACAGCAGCCGGCGTGAGCAGCGCGAGATCCCAGCGCGTGTCGTGCGCGACGTTGGACGAATCATAGAGCGCGTCGGCGTCGGGCAGAAGACTTGCGGCCTGGCCGCCGTCGGCGCGCTCGCGCAGACACCAGCGCTCCTGGAACCAGACGATATGCCCGTATTCCCACAGCGGCGGATTGAGATGCGGCGCCCTGGGGCCCAGCCAGCCATCCTTCGGCAAGCGCTCGATCAGGCTTCGCAGGCGCCCGCGGGCCTGTGCGAGTCGTGCGAGGAGTTGTTCGGCGGTATAGCCGCTGATAGGTCGAGTTGCATTCATGTTGTATAAAACACTTTAGCCCATTCATCCGGGCGCCCACTCCCGACCCTCGAACATGAACGATTACACTGCTCTTCCGATCCGCCTCACCCAGTTCTCGCACGGCGGCGGCTGCGGCTGCAAGATTGCGCCGGCCGTGCTGCGCGACATCCTGGCCGACACGCCCTTCTCCTCGCACGTCTTGGCCGCCTA
>CBJMYK010000156.1:0-4536 GCA_966433795.1 uncultured Thiobacillus sp.
CCCGCCGAAGATCAAGTGCGTCGGGCGGATCAGCGGCAAAGGTGTCTGAGCCCCGCTCACAAAAATCAAATTAAAAACAGCACAAGCGGGGCGAGTTCTTTGCCGCCCGTCCGGTGCGCTTGAGCTTCGGGGTTTCGGGGATGTCGGGGTGCCCTTCTTTTGGTTCCTTTTCTTGGGCAAGCAAGAAAAGGAACTTGCCGCCGGGCAACCCCCGGCCAACGGTCAGGAGTCCTGCGAACACTTCCGCTACGACCAACGGCCCCTTCGAGAATCTCAGGGCGAGCGGTGCGAAAGTAGTGCACCCGGCCAACCTGATTGTTTCGTCGCGATACGCCTCGCAATGACGGCGCAACCCCCGATTTCTGTAATCCCCTCCCCCCCGGTAAAATCCACGAATGATCGTCTACCTCCACGGCTTCAATTCGTCCCCTGCCTCCGGCAAAGCCCGGCTGCTCGGCGAGCATATGGCGAGCCTCGGGCGTCAGGCGGACTATTACTGCCCCGCCTTGCCGAACAGCCCGCGCGAAGCCGTCGCCCTCGTCGAGGCGGAAGTCGCGCGACGGCATCCGCAGTCCGTCACGCTCGTCGGCAGCTCGCTCGGCGGTTTCTACGCGACGTATCTCGCCGAGCGCCACGGCTGGAAGGCAGTGCTGGTCAATCCTGCCGTGCACGCCCACCTGCTGCTGCGCGACGCGCTGGGGCCGCAGAAGAACTGGCATACCGGCGAGACCTGGGAACTCACCGACTCGCACCTGGCCGAACTTGCCGCGCTCGACGTCCCCGCGATTTCGCGCCCGGAGAGCTATCTGCTGCTCGCGCAAACCGGTGACGAGGTGCTCGACTACCGCGACGCCGTCGACTACTGCGCGGGCGCCCGTCAGATCGTCGAGACAGGCGGCGACCACGGCTTCGTCGGATTCGAGCGCCACTTTCAAACGATTCTGGATTTCTGATGCACGTCATTTTCGAAGAGGACGGCCATTTCAAGGCCGGCTCCATCCTGTCCGAAACCGAGGCGACCGCGCAGGTCGAAGCGGCTTCGGGCAAGCGCAGCAAGGTCAAGGCCGCGGCGATTCTTCTGCGTTTTGCCGCGCCGGCGCCGGAGGACGTGATGGCTGCGGCCGAAAAGCTCGGCGAGGAACTCGACGCCGACTTCCTGTGGGAAGCGGCCGGGAGCGAGGAGTTCGGCTTCGAGCAACTGGCCGGGGAGTACTACGGACACACGCCCAGCCCGGCGGAATCGGTCGCGCTATTGCAGAAGCTGCACGCCTCGCCGATCTATTTCCACAAGAAGGGCAAGGGCCGCTACCGCCCGGCGCCGCCCGAGACGCTCGCCGCGGCCAAGGCCGGCCTCGAGAAGAAGCGTATCGCGGCCGAACGCCAGGCCCACCTCGCCCATGAACTCGCAGCCTTCCGCCTGCCACCCGAATACGCGTCGCTGATTCCGCGCATCCTGATCGCGCCGGACAAGAACACGCTCGAATACAGGGCGCTCGAGGACGCGGCCGCCGCGACCGGCCTGTCGCCGCTGCGGCTCGTCGAGCGCTGCGGCGCGATCCCTTCGACGCTCGACTTCCATTTGATGAGTTTCTTGCTCGAATATTTTCCGCGCGGCACGGGCTTTGCGCCCGTGACGGAGCCGCTCGATCCGCCCGAGTTGCCGTCGAGCCGCGTGCGGGCGTTCTCGATGGACGACGAGGCGACAACGGAGATCGACGACGCCTTGAGCGTCGCGTGGCAGGAAGACGGCAGCGTGCGCGTCGGCATCCACATCGCGGCGCCGGCGCTCGGCATCGCCCCCGGCTCCGAGCTCGACCGCGTCGCGCGCGAGCGCCTGTCGACCGTGTATTTTCCGGGCGACAAGATCACGATGCTGCCCGAGACGCTGATCCATCACTACACGCTCGGCGAAGCGCACGACTGCCCGGCGCTGTCGCTCTACGTCGACGTCGCCCCCGACCTGCGCGTGCTCGGCACCGAAACGCGGCTCGAGATGGTGCACATCGCCGACAACCTGCGCCACGAAACGCTGGAAATCGAATTCAACGCCGAGACCCTGCGCAATCCACTGACGGCGGACTATCCCTATCGCCGCGAACTCGAATGGCTGCACGACTTCGCGGCCGTGCTCGAAGCCGGGCGCGGCAAGACCGACACGGTCGAGCGCGTCGACTACAGCTTCAAGGTCGACGGCGAACGTATCCGCATCGCGCCGCGCAAACGCGGCAGTCCGATCGACAAGGTCGTCTCCGAGCTCATGATCTTTGCCAACGCACACTGGGGCGGCTGGCTCGCCGAGAAGCGCGTTCCCGGCATCTACCGCGCGCAGGCAAACGGCAAGACGCGGATGACGACCGCGCCCGATCCGCACGTCGGCCTCGGCGTCGACCAGTACGCGTGGTCGACCTCGCCTCTACGGCGCTACGTCGACCTCGTCAACCAGCGGCAGCTCATCAGCCTGGTGCGCGGCGAGGACCCGGTCTACCCACCGCGCAGCGAGGCGCTGTTTTCGGTCGTGCGCGAATTCGAGCTCGCCTACGACGCCTACAACGATTTCCAGCGCCGTCTCGAGCGCTACTGGGTGTTGCGCTGGCTGATCCAGGAAAACGTCGGCGAAGTCGTCGCCAGCGTGATCCGCGAAGATCTCGTGCGCTTCGACTCGCTCCCGATGGTGACCCGCGCGCCCTCGGTGGCAGGCCTCGCGCCCGGAACCCGCGTCCGCCTGGCGGTCTCCAACATCGACCTGCTCGACATCAGCTTCCACGCCGAATATCTCGAGACCGTGCCTGACAGCACGGCCGCCGTTCCGTAGAATCGACGAACCGAGTTCCGCGCACCATGGCGTCCATTCAACCCGTCTCTCTTGCCGAACCGTCCAAACAGGGAACGCGCATGGCGCTGGCCCTGCTCGCCTCGGCCGCGGTGCACGGCATGGCGCTTTCGACGCAATTCGTCCAGATCAACCCGAATCTGTTCGAGGACCCGAATCTTCCGATGGAAGTCGTGCTGGTCAATGCGCGCAGCACGGACGCCCCGCTCAACCCGGACGCGCTTGCGCAGGTGAATCTCGCGGGGGGCGGCAATACCGACGAAGACCGCCGTCTGAAGAGCCCCCTGCCGGCCAGCCCCAAAACGCAGCGCGGCGGCGAGGAGGCGGCCCTGCAGGCCCGGGTCAAGGAACTCGAGCAGCAGGCCCGGAATCTGCTCACGCAACTGCAGCCCGACGCCGCGCCGCAAGCGCAAGACGCACAGCAGGCCCCGCCTGCGCCGCCGACACCGACCATCGATGCGAGCCAGCTCAACGTGCAGGCGCGCGAGATGGCGCAACTGCAGGCGCGCATTTCGCAGCAATGGGACGAATACCAGAAGCGCCCGAAGCGCGCCTTCGTCGGCGCGAACGTCAAGGAATACGCGTTCGCGCGCTACGTCGAGGACTGGGTCGCCAAGGTCGAGCGCGTCGGCAACCTCAATTACCCCGAAGCGGCACGCCGGCAGGGCATCTACGGCAGCCTCAAGCTGACCGTCTCGATCTATGCCAGCGGCAAGATCGAAAAAATCGAGGTCGACCGCTCGTCAGGGTCGAAGGTCCTCGACGCAGCGGCAGTCCGGATCGTCGAACTTGCCGCCCCCTACGCGCCCTTTCCGGCGGACATGCAGAAGAAAGCCGACATCCTGTCGATCACCCGCACCTGGACCTTCACCCGCTCGGACCAGCTCGTCGGTACCGAGTAAGCGCCTTCGCGCCCCTCCTGCCCCGCAGCAACGTGGATTCACGCGCTTTATCACGTGATAAAATCTTTGATTGTTCTAATATTTTTCTCTACTTCTGGAGTACGTCATGCACACCGGCACCACCCTCACCCAGTTCATCATCGAAGAACAGCGTCGCACTGCCGGCGCCACCGGCGATTTCACTTCGCTGCTGAATGACGTCGTCACCGCCTGCAAGGCGATCTCCAATGCCGTCAACAAGGGCGCGCTCCTGGGCGTGATGGGTTCGCTCGATTCGGAAAACGTGCAGGGCGAGACGCAGAAGAAGCTCGATGTCATCACCAACGAGATCATGATCCGCTCGAACGAATGGGCGGGCCACCTGGCCGGCATGGCTTCGGAAGAAATGGACGAGGTCTACGCGATCCCTGGCCAGTACCCGCTCGGCAAGTACCTGCTGGTCTTCGATCCGCTCGACGGCTCGTCGAACGTCGACGTCAACATCTCGGTCGGCACGATCTTCTCGATCCTGAAAGCCCCGGTGGCCGGCCGCGCCGCCAAGGCTGAGGACTTCCTGCAGCCCGGCACGCAGCAGGTGTGCGCGGGGTACGCGATCTACGGCTCGTCGACCATGCTCGTCCTGACCTTCGGTCACGGCACCAACGGCTTCACGCTCGACCGCGACGTCGGCGAGTTCGTGCTGACCCACCCCAACATGCGCATCCCCACCGAAACCAAGGAATTCGCGATCAACGCGTCCAACATGCGCTTCTGGGAAAAGCCCGTGCAGCGCTACGTCGACGAGTGCCTCGCCGGCAAGACCGG
>CBJMYK010000157.1:0-4500 GCA_966433795.1 uncultured Thiobacillus sp.
CGGCACCCCTGGGCCTCCGCCAGCGGGGCGCCCTGCATGAGGCGGAGACCGCACGGAATGTCGCCGCGGCTCGGTTGGCGGAGGCGCAGGATTCCATCGTGATGCAGGTGGAGGCGGCGGTGGAGAGCTGCCGCGGCGTCGGCCTCGGAGTGGCTGGCCGGGCAGACCGAGAACCGGGCTTCCGACCAGGTCGTGGAGACTTTCGTCCGGCACCGCTGCGCGCAGCAACAGAAAGACAACGAGCCCATAGGCAACCAGGCCGGCCGGCAACTGGACCAGGCGCGCAAGTCCGGAGACGCGGCGCCGCGCGAGCCACACCGGCCAGACGGCGAGCCAGTAGCAGGCCAGCGCGAGCAGCAGCGCCGACAGCGCGGGGCTATCGTGCCGCACCAGTTCGCGCACGTTGTAGGGCACGAAATCCGCATGGGCGAATCCCCATAGCATCAGCGCGAGTCCGCCCACCGACAGCGCGAAATGCCAGGGCGTCCACTGCCCTGTCCCGCTCGTATCCAGACGGGTGCGGCCTGGCTCTGCGCTGGGCGATGGCGCAGCCCGCGGCGCACGCCCGAAACGTCGGGCAAGGCCATAACCCGCGAGTCCACCGGCCCAGGCCAGAAACCAGTCCGTGGTGTCGGCGATCTTTTCCGGCAGCATCACTTGCCCGAGTTCGATGACCGCCGGCATGACGGTCAGGAACAACAGGGAGACTCCGAACAACGGCGTGCGCAGGCGCCAGGGCTGCGCCGCGACACCCCATGCGAGCAAGGCGCCCAGCGGGGCGAAGAACAGGGTTTTGCGCAATACCTCCGTAATCGCGCGGTACTCGGTGCCGAAGTAATACACCTCGAACGGAACGCGCAGCACGAAATCGAGGCGGCCGCGAACGAGGGCCCCGTCGGTTCGAAAATCAAACGGGTACCAGAACACGAAGGCCAGCACCGCCATCCATAGCGCGGAAAAAGCAAACGGCATCCAGCGTCTCGCCACCAACGCGCTGCGCGGCTCGGGCGCGGCGAAATCATCGTGCCCGGCGCGCCCGCGTATCAAACGGTTCGCGACCAGCGTGCCCGCGGCCGCGCCGACTGCAGCGGTGAAGAGATCCGTGACGTCGCTGACCCGCGAAAAGACGAACAACTGCATGGCTTCGAGTGCGGCCGCGGTCGCGAGGCTCAGGGCCCAGGCTCGCCACGGCCCACGCTTGCCGCCCAGCCGCCATAGCAGCGCGAGCGGTAACCAGATCAGGGCATCGGTCGCGACTTCGTACAGCGCGTAGACCGGGTCCGGCGGAAGGCGTCCGAACGGGATGAGGTTGACCCTGCCATCCTGCCATTTGTGAAAGATCTCGACGATGCTGAGGGTGAGGTCGAGCGGCAGGACGTTGTAAACCAACACCCCGGCGAAATACGTCCAGGCGAGGCGCTCGCTGAGCGCGTCGCGCGAATGCTCCTGCTGCCAAGCCTCCAACCAGATCGTAAAACGCGCGCCCGCCGCCCACCACAGCGCCACGCCGAGCAGGCCGCCGAGCGTCTCGGCAAACACGTCGTTCTGCGAGACCGTGCGCTGGGGAAAAAAGATCTGGGTGAATTCGATGCCCAAACTCAAAGCCGTGGCCGCGGGGATCACGGCGAGTGTCGCGGCCAAGCGTCGCAACGGCGTACCCGGCGCGGCCAGCACGCCCATCCAGATGAAGGTCAAGGGGATGAACAGCAAAAGGTTGGCCATCCAGTCGGCGCGCGATCCGATGCCAAGTCTGAGGAACGGCATGGCGCCAAAACGCGCCACCGCCTCGTCCCACGGCAAGGGCCGAAACACGAGCGGGACCAGGCTGCCGTAGACGACGAAAACGGTGTACGCGAGCGCAAGGAACAGCATCAGCGCCCGCGCGGTGCGATTCGCTGTCGGACCAGGACTCACGACTGGAAGGCCCGGGCCCCGCGCCGCGACGGAGCGCGGACCATCACGTCTGGCCCACGCCCGCCTGCTCGGACGCGATGCATGGCAGGCACGCCGGCGAGGCGCTGGAGCCCAGCGGACGACGCGTCACCTCGCGCACCCCCAGCTCGCGAGCCCGGAAGCCCCAGGCGGTATTCAAAATGGACGCCATGTCAGGTGCGATGCGGTGATGCGGCCGGATAGCGAGCGCATCCGGCTCCCGTCGATAAAGATCGCGGTGCCACGGACCGGCCTCCGTCGTATGCCGCGACTTGCCGCGGATTGTAGGCCGGCAGTGGGCGGCCGGTCCAAACGACCCGAGACCCTGGACCAGACAACGAGGCCGCGCCGATGCCTCGCATCAGCCTGCCGTGTCGGCCGACGTCGTTTCCCCGCGCAGCAGGTCGAGCTTGCCGTACAGTATCCGGGTCATGCCGGCGACGCTTTGACGCGCGGTGTCGACGGTGACGTCGGCAAGCTCGCGATAAAGCGGGTCGCGCTGCTGATACAGTTCGCGCAGCTTGGCGAGCGGATTTCCGGTTTGCAGCAGCGGCCGATTGCGGTCGTTTCGCGTGCGTTCACACAACTGCTCAGGAGAGCCTCGCAGGTAGATCACGAGGCCATTTTTTCGCAGACATTCGCGGTTCGCCGGCGACAGTACCGCGCCGCCGCCCGTCGCCAAGACGATGCCGGAGAGCGCCGTCAACTCTGCGATCATCGCCTCCTCGCGCTTGCGGAATCCGGCCTCGCCCTCGATCTCGAAAATGACGGGAATCCTGACCCCGGTGCGCGCTTCAATCTCTTGATCGGAGTCGTAGAACGTGCAGCCGTAATGCTTGGCGAGCAGGCGCCCGACCGTTGTCTTACCGGCACCCATCAGTCCCACGAGGTAGAGATTGTCTCGCTTGCTCATGGCGCCATTCTAATTGAGGTTGCCGAAGGCGGTGCGGAACGGCGAAGGGAGGTGAAGGGCAAAAAAAAAGCGCGGGATTACCCGCGCTTTTTCACTACGCCCTGGCTCAGCGGAGCGCCATGCGCTCGTCGAGGATGCGCGGGGTGATGAAAATGATCAACTCGGTTTTCTGGTCTTCCTTGAATTTCTGCTTGAACAGGTTTCCGACCACTGGCATATCCCCAAGAAATGGGACCTTGGTGATGTTGTTCAGCTCGGTCTGATCAAAAATACCACCGAGTACGAGCGTCTCACCGTTGTTGACTCGGACCTGGGTCTTGACCCGTTTGGTGGAAATAGCGGGTGCGGTAATCCCTTGGCCCAAAGAAACTGTCCCGGTCGCGTCAACGTTATCCTTCTGGATCTCGACTGTCATGATGAGCGAATCGTTGTTGAGAATCTGCGGATCAACCAACAGGCACAAGAACACATCCTTGAACGAGACTGTCGCTGGCTCATTGGCCGAGCCCGGCGTAATGTACGGAATCTGCGTTCCGTTGAGGATTACGGCCGGCTTCTGGTTAGACGTCATGACCCGCGGATTGGAAACTATTTTGCCGCGGTTGTCCGCCTCCAGAGCGGACAATTCCAGACTCAGCAGATTGCCGGTCGCCGCATCGAGCAGAGACATTGCGATGCGGGCCGCGCCGGTGCCCGCGGGAAAGTTTACGAGATTGGTACCTGAGCCGTTGAGCGGAATATCGCTTCTATACGAGTTTGTGACGGGATCAAACACGGTTCCCTTGGTCGGCAGCATAGGGAAGAAACCCTGCGCTGTCCCCGACGCCTCGTCCTGCGTGCCGCCCACGCCCGTCTGATAGCGCCCGGTACGGTTAATCGCGGCAAGGCCAAGCTTAACGCCCAAATCCCGGCTCCAGCCACTCTCCGCCGTCACAACCCGCGCTTCGATCATGACCTGCCGCGCCGGGACGTCGAGACGGGCGAGAAGTTCGCGCACCTCCTGAATCTTGCTCGCCGTGTCCGTGATGATGAGCGTATTGGTCTTCAACTCGTAGGTGGCACGCCCACGCTTGGTCAAGACTTTCTGTTCGTTATCGCCCTGGCTTTTCTGCATGGCCTGCACCGCCGTCCCGGTGAGGCCGCCGGCCTGGGCGGAACAGTTCACGCTGTTGCTGCCTCCGACACCTCCGACAGCGCCGGCAGCCCCATACAACATCGTCTGCGCTTCATCCGCTCGCATGTAATTGAGCTGGATGTATTCGGTGACCAGAGGTTCCAGGTCCGCGACCTGTTTCTTGGCTTCGAATTCGAGCTTTTCCTTGGTCAGCAGCTCGTCGCGCGGCGCGATCCAGACGACGTTCCCGTTCTGGCGCTTGTCCAGGCCCTTGGTCTGCATGATCAAGTCGAGCGCCTGGTCCCAAGGAACGTCCTTGAGACGCAGCGTGAGGTTGCCGGTTACGGTGTCGCTCGCGACGATATTAAGCCCCGTGAAGTCCGCGATGACCTGCAGCACCGAGCGCACTTCCACGTTCTGGAAGTTGAGCGAGAGCTTCTCGCCGCTGTATTTCACCTTGCCATCGGCCGTTTTTTTCTGCGCATCGTCGCTCGGCTTGACCTCGACGATGAAGCTGTTGTCGGCCTGATAGGCTGAATAC
>CBJMYK010000158.1:0-4497 GCA_966433795.1 uncultured Thiobacillus sp.
GGCGATACCGCTCGCGGCCAGCGTCTTGATCGGGCCCGCCGACACGGCGTTGACGCGGATTCCCTTGGGGCCGAGGCTTTGCGCCATGTAGTAGACGCTCGACTCGAGGCTCGCCTTGGCCAGCCCCATGACGTTGTAGTTGGGGACCGAGCGCACGGCGCCGAGATACGACAGCGTCAGCAGCGCGGCCTGGCGGCCTTCCATCAGCGGCAGCGCGGCCTTTGCGAGCGCAGCGAAACTGTAGGAGCTGATGTCGTGGGCGATGCGGAAGTTATCGCGGGTGACCGCGGAGAGGAAGTCGCCGGCGAGCGCCTCCTTGGGGGCGAAAGCGATCGAGTGCACGAGGCCGTCGAGACCATCCCAGCGCTTGCCGAGTTCCGAGAAAAGCGCTTCGATCTGCTCGTCGCTGCCGACGTCGCAGGGGAACACCAGGTCGGAACCGAACTCCGCGGCAAATTCCGTCACCCGATCCTTGATGCGCTCGCCCTGATAGGTGAAAGCCAGCTCGGCGCCCTGACGCTTGCACGCGGCAGCGATGCCATAGGCGATCGAACGGTTGGATATCACGCCGGTGATCAGCAAGCGTTTTCCTGCAAGAAATCCCATGATGGTCTCGAAGCGAAGAGTTGAGTAGGCCGAGATTATAACGGCTGACGTTGGCGGCGCGCTTGGGTACACTTGCGGGCATGACGCGCACAGCCTTCGTACTGCTCGGACTGGGTTTGCTGGTGGGCTGCAGCGACAGTTGGAACAACCCCTATCCGGACAGCCAGGCCGGTGCCGAGGTTCTCTATAGCGCGTTTTCCGAGCGACCCAAGCATCTCGATCCTGCCCGTTCCTACAGTGCGAACGAAGCGGAGTTCACCGGTCAGATCTACGAGCCGCCGCTGCAATACCATTTTCTAAAACGCCCCTATACCCTGGTCCCGCTGACGGCGGAAGCCGTGCCGCAGCCGCGCTACTACGACGCAGCAGGCAAGCGGCTGCGCGACGACGCCCCCTCGTCGCAGATTGCCGAAAGCGTCTACGAGATTCGCATCCGCCCCGGAATACGCTATCAGCCGCACCCCGCATTCGCGCGCGACGAAGCCGGGCGCTATCGCTACCACGTCCCGGGCGCGGCAGCCGGCAAGAACCGCATCAGCGAGTTCAGCCATCAGGGCACGCGCGAACTCGTCGCCGCCGACTACGTGTACCAGATCAAGCGGCTTGCGCATCCCGCACTCGGTTCGCCGATTTACGGCTTGATGAGCGAACACATCCTCGGACTCAAGGCACTCGGCGCAGCGCTGGAGAAGGCGGCGCGGGCCCGGCCCGGCCGAGCGCTCGATCTCGACCGCTTTCCGCTCGCCGGGGCGCAGGTGGTCGACCGACATACCTATCGCATCCGCGTCAAAGGCAAGTATCCGCAGTTCATCTACTGGTTGGCGATGCCGTTTTTCTCGCCTGTGCCGTGGGAGGCCGAGGCCTTCTACGCGCAGCCCGGTATGGCCGACAAGAACCTTACGCTCGATTGGCAGCCGGTGGGAACCGGGCCCTACTATCTGGCCGAGAACGACCCAAACAGGCGCATGGTGTTGAAGCGCAACCCGTATTTCCACGGCGAGCTTTATCCGGGTGAAGGCAGCGCGGAGGACCGCGCGGCGGGACTGCTCGCGGATGCCGGGAAACGCCTGCCGCTCGTCGACGAGGCCGTATACAGCCTGGAAAAAGAAACCATTCCCTACTGGAGCAAGTTCCTCCAGGGCTACTACGACAGTTCGGGCATCAGTTCCGACAGCTTCGACCAGGCAGTCCGCTTTTCGGCGAACGGCGAACCGGAGCTGACCGACAGCATGCGCGCGCAGGACATCCATCTCATTACCGCGGTCGCCGCGTCGATCTGGTACGTCGGCTTCAACATGCTCGACCCGGTTGTCGGCGGGCTGGGGGAGGACCGTCGCAAGCTGCGGCAGGCGCTTTCGATTGCGTTCGACTACGACGAGTTCATTTCCATTTTTCTCAACGGGCGCGGCATCCCGGCCCAGGGTCCTTTGCCTCCCGGCCTGTTCGGCTATGTCGAGGGCGTAGCCGGCCTCAACCCCTACGTCTATGAGGCGCGCGCAGGCAAAGTCGAGCGCCGTTCGATCGAGACCGCGAAGAAACTGCTGGCCGAGGCCGGCTATCCGAACGGGCGCGACGCGCGCACCGGCCAGCCGCTCGTGCTGTACTTCGACACCATGGCTTCCGGGCCCGACGCCAAGTCCCGGCTCGACTGGATGAAGAAGCAGCTCGACAAGCTCAACGTACAGCTCGTGGTAAGGGGCACCGATTACAACCGTTTCCAGGACAAGATCCGCAAGGGCAACGCCCAGCTCTTCGAATGGGGCTGGAATGCGGATTATCCCGATCCCGAGAACTTCTTCTTTCTGCTCTACGGGCCGCACAAGAAGGTCGGCAGCGGCGGCGAGAACGCGGCCAATTACGACAACCCGGAATTCAATCGCCTGTTCGAGCGCATGAAGGACATGGACAACGGCCCCGAACGCCAGGCCGTGATCGACGCGATGCTCGAGATCGTGCGCCGCGACGCGCCTTGGATCTACGCTTACTATCCGAAGTCCTTCGGGCTGCGGCATGGCTGGGTCCACAACGTCAAGCCCAACCTCATGGCCAACAACACGCTCAAATACCGACGCATCGACCCGGCGCTGCGCGACGAACGGCGCGCGGCATGGAATCGCCCCGTCCTGTGGCCGATCGCGCTGCTGGCAGTCGGCGTCGTTGCGCTGATCGCGCCGGCAGCGCGCGCCTGGCGGCGTCACGAACGGAAGGTTGCCTGATGCTCGGCTATATCCTGCGCCGCCTGTTCTATGCCGTCCCGATCCTCATCGGCGTCAACCTGCTCACCTTCGCCTTGTTCTTCGTCGTCAACACGCCGGACGACATGGCGCGGCTGCAACTCGGCGCCAAGCACGTGACGCCGGAGGCGATCGCACGCTGGAAGGTCGAACATGGTTATGACAAGCCGCTGCTGCTCAATGTCGAAGCGCGAGGCAGCGATCGCTTCACCGAGACGATTTTCTTCCGCCATTCGGCGGCGATGTTCGTCTTCGAATTCGGCAAGGGAGACGACGGCCGCGATATCGCGCAGGAGATCCGAACGCGCATGGGTCCGAGCCTCGCGATCGCGCTGCCCGTGTTCGTCATCGGGCTTCTGGTCAACGTCAGCTTCGCCCTCTTGATGGTGTTCTTTCGCACGACTTATCTCGACCTCTGGGGGGTCGTGCTATGCGTGGTGCTGATGTCGATTTCAGGGCTGTTCTACATCATCGCAGGCCAGTATTTCATCGCCAAGCTTTGGAATCTGCTGCCGATATCCGGCTTCGCGGGCGGCATCGACGCGCTCAAGTTCATTCTGCTTCCGGTCCTCGTCAGCGTCGTCGCCGGCGTTGGCAGCGGGGCGCGCTGGTACCGCACGATCTTTCTCGAGGAAATCGGCAAGGATTACGTGCGCACCGCGCGCGCCAAGGGTCTGGGCGAGGGACGCGTGCTGTTCCGCCACGTGTTGAAGAACGGCATGATTCCGATCCTCACGGGCGCGGTGGTCGTGCTGCCGCTGCTCTTCATGGGCAGTCTCATCACCGAATCCTTCTTCGGCATTCCGGGGCTGGGGAGCTACACCATCGACGCGATCCAGGCGCAGGACTTCGCCGTCGTGCGTGCCATGGTGTTCCTCGGATCCTTCCTCTACATCGTCGGCTTGATTCTCACCGACATCTCCTACTCGTGGGTCGATCCGAGGGTGCGCCTGCGATGACAATCCAGCCGGTGATCCTGTGGACCGATGCGCTGATCTTCGCGCTGCTCGCGGCCGTGCTCGGACTCGTCTGGTTCATCCGGCGCCAGCCGCATCTGCGAGCGCCCTGGCGAGCCGTCGGCGAGCGCCCGATGGCGGTCGGCGCAGCCCTCGTGTTGGGCGTGTTCGCTGTCATAGGGCTGCTCGATTCGCTGCATTACCGCGAGCGACTGCCGGACAGCCCCGCCGACAAACCCCACTACGCGGTCGAGGTGCGCTCGGCATTCGACGCCTTGCTGGGGGAGCTGCCGGTGCGCCAGGAAAAAACCTATTCGGCACCGCTGGCGATGCGCTTGTATGCCAAGGAATTCGTCGAACGAAACGGCGAAACCGTGCGCGAATATCCGCGCCTGCGCTACGGCGGCGCGCATTTGGAAACCGATGACGCACGCGCGGCCGATATCGCCGCCCGTGCGCTGACCGGCTCCGCTTATGGGCTCGCGGCGAGCCTCATCCTGTTCGCCGCGCTCGGCGCCTGGCAGGGCGCCCGGTTGCGGCTGCCCTTCAGCGCGTGGTTCGCGCGATGGAAGGACGGCCGTCTCGGCTGGCCCGCGCGCACGGTGGTCGCGGTCGCCGTCTTGACCCTGATGGTGACGGGGGTGCTCGTGCACCTGGCCGCTGCCTACCACGTGCTGGGTACCGACAAAGTCGGCCAGGAC
>CBJMYK010000159.1:0-4494 GCA_966433795.1 uncultured Thiobacillus sp.
CTTGTCGGTGAATGGCCTGGCGGTTCTGGCGCTCGGCATTCTGCCGCAGCCGCTCATGGCAGTATGCGTGCAGGCGATCGGCACCTCCTTCTGACTCATCTTCGGTCCGGGCCAGCGCTCCGGATCAACCTGCTTTCGGATTCATCGTGAATTTTTCGACCACTCTGCTGCTGTTCCTTGCGTTTGCCGCTGCCAACCTCCCGTTCCTGATCGAGCGGATCTTCTTCACCGTCAGGCCGAAGCGCGGTGAGAAGGCGTTCAGCTGGCGTCTGCTCGAATTGGTGGTCCTCTTTTTCGTTGTCGGCGGTGTCGCGTTCCTGCTCGAAGGCAAGCTCGGCGACGTCCACAAGCAGAACTGGGAGTTCTACGCCGTCAATGCTTCGCTCTTCGTCGTCTTCGCCTATCCCGGATTCGTCTACCGCTATCTCTGGCGCCGGCGCGGCGCCTAGGCGGCAAAGCCTTTGCGAAGCTGACAGGGCGGGTCGCGGTCTTGCTCGCTGCGCTGGGATTCCTTCCCCTTCACTCAACCCGGAATAGACTATGGAACTCGTGCTACGCGGTGAGTACGTCGCGCTCTGCGACCTACTCAAACTCGTCGGCATCGCCGACAGCGGCGGGCAAGCGAAATCGATGATCGCCAATGGCGAGGCCAGCGTCGACGGCCGGCCGGAGTCGCGCAAGACCGCGAAGATCCGCGCCGGTCAGACGGTGGCTTGTCTGGGGCGGACGGTCAGAGTGGTGGCCCAGGCTTAGAGAAAGCAGAAGGTGAAGCGGCCGGAATCGAATTCCACCGCCAGCCGCGCGCCGCGGTTCAGCGCGTAATCCCACGATCCCTTGGTCGCGCAGCCTTGATGGCATTCGCTCACGCCTGCCGGCGATTCGACATCGCGTTCGCGGTCGTACCAGCTCAACAACATCGTGTCGCCGCCCAGTTGCTGCTGGGCGATGACCGTTGCCAATTTCAACGCGGCGTTGAAGTCGACAGCCAGTTCGGCGGCATCGAGACGCAGGGTCCTCATGCCCTTCAGGGTAGTCACGGCGAGGTATCGGTGAGCGCCTTCAGCGCGTATAGCATGTCGAGCGCGGCCTTGGGCGTGAGCGTGTCGGGGTCGAGCTCGCGCAGCTGATCGAGCGCGGGATGCGGCGGCGCCTCGTCTCGCGGCAAGTGTGCGGCGAACAGGTCGCCCTGAGGTCCGGGCTGCAACTGGGCGTCTTCGAGCTCACGCAGGTGGCGCCGTGCGGCGAGGATCACGGGGCTCGGCACGCCGGCGAGCCGCGCGACCTGGATGCCGTAGCTTTGCGAGGCTGGACCTTCCTCGACGGTGTGCAGAAAGACCAGATCGGCGCCGTGCTCCTTGGCGTCGAGATGCACGTTTGCGAGCTGGCGGAATTCCTGGGCGAGTTGCGTCAGTTCGAAGTAATGCGTCGCGAACAGGGTGAATGCGCGGGTCGCGGTGACGAGGTGGCGCGCAACCGCCCAGGCCAGCGCAAGCCCGTCGAAAGTCGAGGTTCCGCGGCCGATCTCGTCGAGCAGTACGAGGCTGTTGGCGCTGGCGCAGTGCAGAATGTTCGCCGTCTCCGTCATCTCGACCATGAAGGTCGGACGCCCGCCTGCCAGGTCGTCGGAGGCGCCGATGCGGGTGAAAATCTGGTCGATGTCGCCGATCTTTGCTGAACTGGCCGGCACCCACAGCCCGCAGCATGCCATGAGGGTGATCAGTGCGACCTGGCGCATGTAGGTCGACTTGCCGCCCATGTTCGGGCCCGTGATCAGGAGCATTTGGCGAGCGCGGTTCAGGACGACGTCGTTGGGAATGAAGTGCGCCACCTGTGCTTCGACGACCGGGTGCCGACCGTCTCGGATCACGATGCAGGGATCGGCGCTGTATTCGGGCGCGCAAAGCCTGAGGGTAGCGGCGCGCTCGGCCTGGCTTGTCAACACGTCGACCTCTGCCAAGGCGGAGGCCACCGAGAGGAGGGCCGGGACATGCGGCGTGAGCGTCTCGAGGAGTGTCTCGAACAGCGTTTTCTCGCGCGCCAATGCGCGCTCCTGCGCCGACAAGGCCTTGTCCTCGAAGGCCTTGAGCTCCGGCGTCAGGTAGCGCTCGACGTTCTTGAGCGTCTGGCGGCGGCGATAGTCGTCCGGCACCTTGTCGGCCTGCGCGCGTCCCACTTCGATATAGAAGCCGTGCACCTTGTTGTATTCGACTTTGAGCGTCGCGATGCCCGAGCGCGCCCGCTCGCGGGTCTCGAGATCGAGCAGGAACGCCCCGGCGTCGTGCGTCAATGCACGCAGTTCGTCCAGCTCGGCATCGAACCCATCGGCGATGACGCCGCCTTCGCGCAGCACGCTGGCAGGCTCGAGCTGGAGCGCGCGTGCGAGCAGTTCGTGGAGGTCGGGTCGGGCGGCGAGTGCGTCGCGTAAAGCCGCGAGCCGCGCGCCGTCGTCGGGCAGCGCAGCGGCAAGTCCGGGGAGCAGGGCGAGGGTGTCGCGCAAGCCGGAGAGGTCGCGCGGGCGGGCGTTCTTTAGCGCAACGCGGCCGCCGATGCGCTCGACGTCGGCGCAGCGTTTCAGCAGATCGGTCAGCGCGCCGAGGCTGTCCGGGGCGGCGGCGAGCACGCCGATCGCGTCGCGGCGCGCGGCGAGGACGGCGCGATCGCGCAAGGGGTGATGGAGCCAGTGACGGAGCAGACGCGTTCCCATGCCGCTGCACGTCGTGTCGAGCACCGAGCGCAGGGTCGGTGCAGCGTCGCCGCGCAGGGTCTCGGTGAGCTCGAGGTTGCGCCGCGTCGCCGCGTCGAGCATTACGAAGTCGCCGTCGCGCTCGGCGTGGATGGCCTGGATGTGCGGCAGGGCGGTGCGCTGCGTCGCCTCGATGTAGGCGAGCAGGGCGCCGGCGGCGGCGACGCCGCACCGCAACTCCGCCACGCCGAAGCCACGCAGATCATGGCTGCCGAATTGTCGGGCCAGCCGCTTCGTCGCGCTGTCGGCGTCGAACTGCCAGGCGGCGAGCCGGCGCACCGGGCACCCGGCGCCGAGGTCGAGGCCCTCGGGCGCGAGGATTTCCGCGGGTCGTACCCGGGCGAGCAGGGCCGGCAGCGCGCCTTGGCCGAGTTCGGTGACCTGAAAGCGTCCGGCAGCGAGATTCAACCAGGCCACGCCCAGCACGTCGCCCGCCTGCGCGATCGCCATGATCAGGGCGTCGCGGGTCTCGTCGAGCAGGCCTGCGTCGGTCAGCGTGCCGGGCGTGACGACACGGCTGACGCGACGTTCGACCGGGCCTTTCGAGGTCGCAGGATCGCCGACCTGTTCGGCGATCACGACCGATTCGCCGAGCTTCAGCAGCCGCGCCAGATACTGGTCGGCACTGTGGTAGGGCACCCCGGCCATCTTGATCGGGCTGCCGGCGGAAGCGCCGCGTGTCGTGAGCGTGATGTTGAGGAGTCGCGCCGCCTTCTCCGCGTCTTCGAAAAACAGCTCGTAAAAATCGCCCATGCGGTAGAACAGCAGCATGTCGGGATGCTGCGCCTTGATGCCGAGATACTGCTGCATCATCGGCGTGTGGGCGGCGGGCTCCTTGGCGATTGACATGGCGGGCGGGCGCCGTGAAGTCAGACCTTGAGTTCGGGCGGCAGGTGGGGCGCGATAACTTGCAGCATCTGGCCGAAGACTTTCGGGCTCGCGGCGACGATGTTGCCGGATTCGAGAAAGCCTTCGTCGCCAAGCAGATTACCGACGAGCGCGCCCGATTCCTGGGCGATCAGGCTGCCGGCCGCGAGGTCCCAAGGCTTCAGATGGATTTCCCAGAAGCCGTCGTAGCGGCCGCAGGCCACATAGGCAAGATCGAGTGCCGCCGATCCGGGGCGGCGCAAGCCCGAGGTGGCACGCATCATGTCGCGGAACATGTTGATGTAGGCCTCGGCGAAACCGAATTCGCAGTAAGGAAAGCCCGTGCCGATCAGGCACTCGGATAGCTTGCTGCGCTTGCTGGCGCGGATCCGCCGGTCGTTGAGCATCGCTCCGCGACCCCGGCTCGCGGTGAAGAGTTCGTTGCGCGTGGGATCGAATACGACCGCCTGGGTGATCTGGCCCTTGTGCTTCAGAGCGATCGACACCGAATACTGCGGCAGGCCATGCAGGAAGTTGGTCGTGCCGTCGAGCGGATCGATGATCCACTGGTAGTCTTCGCCGTTCTTGGCGTCGGTGCTGCCAGACTCCTCTGCTAGAATCCCGTGGTTCGGATAGGCGTCGAGCAGGGTGTCGATGATGGCGCGTTCGGCCATCTGATCGACCTCGCTGACGTAATCGCGATCCTGTTTGCTCCGTACGGTGAGTTGATCGAGGTCGAGCGAGGCGCGATTGATGATCGCCCCCGCCTTGCGTGCGGCTTTCACCGCCGTGTTGAGCATGGGATGCATGATGTCTGGCAATAGATTCAAAGAACGAGCGCGCCATTTTACTTGATGACATCGAGCGATCCTAAACTTCTCGCC
>CBJMYK010000160.1:0-4441 GCA_966433795.1 uncultured Thiobacillus sp.
GTCGTTGGTTCGAGTCCAATCGCGCCTACCAATATTCAGAGGGCCGGGATGGCCTATGGGGGTTGCGAAATGTCACCGCGAACTAGTTTGGCGCTAGCCGGATAAAACCGGCCTGGATAAACCCCCGGCGCACAGTCGTTCGCAGACATTCTGCAATCTTTGAAAATGGTAGTACCCGAAAAGCGCGGCCGGTCCGCGCTTTTTTTCGTTTCCGGAGTCTGAAAACATGATCAATGTCACGCTTCCCGACGGTTCGGTTCGCCAGTTCGATGGTCCCGTCACGGTCGCGCACGTTGCGGCGAGCATCGGTGCCGGTCTTGCAAAGGCGGCGCTCGCCGGCAAGGTCGACGGCAAGCTCGTCGACACCAGCTACACGATCGACGCCGACGCCCACCTCGCGATCGTCACCGCCAAGGACGCCGAAGCGCTCGACCTGATCCGCCACGACGCGGCGCACGTGATGGCCCAGGCCGTGCAGGAACTCTACCCCGGTACCCAGGTGACGATCGGCCCGGCGATCGAAGACGGCTTTTACTACGACTTCGCGCGCGAGCAGCCGTTTACGCCCGAAGACCTCGAAAAGATCGAGAAGCGCATGGACGAGATCGTCAAGCGCGACCTGCCGATCCGGCGCGAGGTATGGAGCCGCGAGGAGGCGATGAAGGTGTTCGGCGATCTCGGCGAGACCTACAAGGTGCAGATCATCGACGAGGTCATCCCCAAGGGCGAGGAGCTGTCGATCTACCGTCAGGGCGAGTGGTTCGACGTCTGCCGCGGGCCCCACCTGCCGTCGACCGGCAAGCTGCCGCGCGCGTTCAAGCTCATGAAGCTCGCCGGCGCCTACTGGCGGGGCGACTCGAAGAACGCGCAGCTGCAGCGCATCTACGGCACGGCCTGGGCCAAGAAGGAAGACCTCGAGGCCTATCTGCACCGGCTGGAGGAGGCCGAGAAGCGCGACCACCGCCGGCTCGCCAAGCAGCTCGACCTCTTGCACATGCAGGACGAAGCACCGGGCATGGTTTTCTGGCACCCCAAGGGTTGGATCGTGTGGCAGCAGATCGAACAGTACATGCGGCAGAAGTTCGTCGAGTACGGCTATCAGGAGGTGCGCACGCCGGCGGTCATGGACCGCAGCATGTGGGAGAAGTCCGGCCACTGGGAAAACTACCGCGACAACATGTTCACGACCGCATCGGAGAACCGCGACTACGCGGTCAAGCCGATGAACTGCCCGGGCCACGTGCAGATCTTCAACAGTGGCCTGCATTCCTACCGCGACCTGCCGCTGCGTCTTGCCGAGTTCGGCTCGTGCCACCGCAATGAACCCTCAGGCGCGCTGCACGGCATCATGCGCGTGCGCGGCTTCACCCAGGACGACGCGCACATCTTCTGCATGGAAGAGCAGGTCGAGCAGGAGGTCGCGGACTTCATCGTCATGCTGCAGAAGGTCTACGCCGACTTCGGTTTCGACGACGTGCTGGTCAAGCTCTCGACCCGGCCGGACAAGCGTGTCGGCTCGGACGAGAGCTGGGACAAGGCGGAAGCGGCGCTTGCCGCCGCGCTCGAAAAGAACGGCCTCGCCTTCGACCTGCAGCCCGGGGAAGGCGCGTTCTACGGCCCCAAGATCGAATTCACGCTCAAGGACACGCTCGGCCGCCTGTGGCAATGCGGCACGATCCAGCTCGACTTCAACCTGCCGGTACGGCTCGGCGCCGAATTCGTCGCCGAGGACAATACGCGCAAGGTCCCGGTGATGCTGCACCGCGCCATCCTCGGCTCGATGGAGCGCTTCATCGGCATCCTGATCGAGCACCACGCCGGTAATTTCCCCTTGTGGCTCGCGCCGGTGCAGGTCATGGTCATGAACATCAGCGAGCGGCAGGCCGCCTACGCCGAGGAAGTCGCCGAAGCCTTGCGCCGCGCCGGGATCCGGGCTGCATTGGACTTGAGTAATAACAAGATTAACTATAAAATCCGCGAGCACAGCTTGCAGAAGCTGCCTTACCAGGTCGTCGTCGGCGACAAGGAAATGGAAGCGCGCGTGGTCTCCGTCCGGGCCCGCGGCAACCAGGACATGGGGCAGCTGGGTTTGGATGACTTGATTGCGCGGCTCAGGGCGGAAGTCCTTGCGCGTCAGTAACAGCGGTCAAACAAGGCGTGGGGACTTCGTTCCGCGCCTTCTTTATTTAGGGTTTGACCTTTTGCCTCGGCGCGCCGCGCCAGGTTTTTATTTGGAGAACAACTCATCGCGACAGAAAAGAAGCAGACACGCATCAACGGCGAAATCACCGCGCCTGAGGTGCGTTTGGTCGGTGTGGAAGGCGAGCAGCTTGGCATCGTAAAAATCTACGATGCGCTGCGGCAGGCCGAGGAAGCTGACCTGGACTTGGTAGAGATTGCGCCGACGGCACAACCGCCCGTGGCCAAGATCATGGACTACGGCAAGTTCAAGTATCAGGAAAGCAAGAAGCAGCACGAAGCCAAGCTCAAGCAGAAGCAGGTCCAGATCAAGGAAATCAAGTTCCGCCCTGGTACGGACGAGGGCGATTACCAGATCAAGCTGCGCAACCTGATCAAGTTTCTTGAAGAAGGCGATAAGACGAAGATCACGCTGCGTTTCCGGGGGCGCGAGATGGCCCACCAGGAAATCGGCATGGCCCAGTTGCGACGGGTCTCGACGGATCTGGCCGAGTTGGCCGTCGTCGAGCAGTTCCCGAAGATGGAAGGGCGTCAGCTCGTGATGATGCTGGCGCCGAAAAAGAAGGCTTGACGGTTGTTTGTAGTGTATTCGCTTGTGAGTGCGAGCGAATGTGAGACCGGCGTTTCTCGACCCGATCACGGGTCAATACGCCACAATACGTGCAGTCGGGTTGTTGAAGCATTCCGCGTCGCGGGGTCACCTGACCGCATGAAATAAAAGGAAGCATCATGCCCAAGATGAAAAGCAAGAGCGGCGCCGCCAAGCGGTTCCGCGCGCTCGGCGGCGGCGGATTCAAGCGCTCGCACGCCTTCATGCGTCACATTCTCACCAAGAAGAGCACCAAGCGTAAGCGCCAGTTGCGCGGCATGGAAACCGTCAATGCCAGCAACCACAAAGCGGTTGCACGCATGTTGCCCTACGCATAAAGGAGAGAAAACATGCCACGCGTCAAACGGGGTGTAACCGCCCGCGCCAGCCACAAGAAAATCCTCGACGCCGCCAAAGGCTATCGCGGTCGTCGCAAGAACGTATTCCGCGTCGCCAACGAAGCGGTGATGAAGGCTGGTCAGTACCAGTACCGCGACCGTCGTCAGCGCAAGCGTCAGTTCCGCGCGCTGTGGATTGCCCGTATCAACGCCGCCGCACGTCAGCATGGCCTGACCTACAGCGTGTTCATGAACGGTCTTTCCCGTGCCGAGATCGGGGTCGACCGCAAGGTTCTGTCCGACATCGCGATTTTCGACAAGGACGCCTTTGCCAAGATCGTCGATCAGGTCAAGGCCAAGCTGGCGGCGTAAGCCGTCAAACTGTCACAAAAAAAGGCCGCAAGGCCTTTTTTTGTTTGTGAGTGATTCGAGAATTTTGCCATGCGCAATCCCAACGAAATCGTTGCCGAAGCCCTTGCCGCCGTTCAGGCGAGCCCCGATCTGCCGAGCCTCGAACAGGTCAAGGCGGGCTACCTCGGCAAGAGCGGCCAGCTCACCGAACTGCTGAAGAGCCTCGGGGCGATGCCCGCCGAGCAGCGCAAAACCGCGGGCGCGCGCATCAACGAGGCCAAGCAGGCGGTCGAAGCCGCGCTCAAGCTTCGGCGCGAGGCCTTGCAGCAGGCCGAACTCGACCGCCAGCTCGCGGCGGAAACGCTCGACGTGAGCCTGCCCGGACGCGGGCTGGGGAGCGCCGGCATGCACCCGGTGTCGCGTACCCTCGCACGCATCCAGGCCTTGTTCCACTCGATTGGATTCGAAGTCGCGACCGGGCCGGAGATCGAAACCGATTTCTACAACTTCACCGCGCTCAACATTCCAGAGGATCACCCGGCGCGGGCCATGCACGACACCTTCTATCTGCGCCAGGATGCTGCAGGCGGCGGCGAACTGCTGCGCACCCACACCTCGCCGGTCCAGATTCGCCACATGCAGACGCATCAGCCGCCGCTGCGTATCATCGCGCCTGGCCGCGTCTACCGCTGCGATTCGGATGTCACGCATACGCCGATGTTCCACCAGATCGAAGGGCTGTGGGTCGACGAGTCGGTGTCGTTCGCCGACTTGAAGGGCGTGCTGGCCGACTTCATGCGCAATTTCTTCGAGCGCGACGACCTCGCCGTGCGCTTCCGCCCGTCGTTCTTCCCCTTCACCGAGCCTTCGGCCGAGATGGACATCGGCTGCGTCATGTGCGGCGGTGCCGGCTGCCGCGTGTGCTCGCACACCGGCTGGCTCGAGGTGCTCGGCTGCGGCATGG
>CBJMYK010000161.1:0-4441 GCA_966433795.1 uncultured Thiobacillus sp.
AGCTTGGTCTTCCGCCGCACGGTAGGTCAGGACGCCGTCGACCCCGCGGCCGGTGACGCGGGTGCGGAGCAGACCGCCGCGGCTACGGCCCTGGAGACGAACATCCTCGAAGCGGCGGCCCACCAGGTCGAAGGCATCGAAACCGAGGTCGACGGCCGACAGCGGCAGCGCCGCACCCTCGCCCTGCGGCAGCAGGTCGAGCCAGGCCGAGAGATCGAGGGCGCGCGCCCGCCCCGCAAGCCGCAGGCCCGGTTCGCGCGGCAGCGTCGCGCCGTCGCCGAAGCGGACCTCGCCGCGCGTCACGCCGGCGGCCGTGGCCAGCCAGGTCGCGCCTGCGACCCTGCCGAGCCGCACTTCGTATTGCCGGCCGTCGGCTTGCGGCTGGCCTGTCGCAAGCAAAGGCAGGGGCTGCGCGGCCGCTTTCGCGAGCGGCGCCGGCAGCGCGCTGCGCAGGCCCACAAGGTTGGATTGGACGCGGACACGCTCGCCCCCGGGCTCGAGCGCGAGCTCACCGCTCCATTCGGCCTGGCCGCTCAGGCGGCTGCCCCAGGTCGGGCCGAGCCACGCAGCGATGCCCGCGGCCGTCGCGCGGCCGCGGGTGACGACGCGTACCTGGCCTCCGACAGTGCTCGCGTCGAGACGCAGCGGGCCACCGAGAAACTGGGCGCTTAGGTTTTGCGCGCTGAGACTCTCGCCCGTGAAGTCGACGTGGCCGCGCACATGTTCGAGGCGCGGCAACGCGCTCGACGACAGGCTATCGTCCAGAAACGATAAGCGGCCGGCGACGCGGGCGTCGCCACTTCGGCGCAAAGGCACGCGCAGTCCGAGCGCAAGCTTCATCTTTCCGCTACCCTCCAAGGCCCCGGTGAAACCGCGCAGCGCGCCGACCGGGCTGGCGTTGGTGAAACGGATGAAGTCCTCGATCGGGCCCTCGGCCTCGCCATCGATGAGTAGGGTCTCGTCGTGGTGAACGAGATCGGGAATGACGACCTTCACCTGAGACAGCGCAACACCATAGATTCTTGCCGCACTCGACGCGACTTCCATGGTTTTGCCCTGGAAGCTCAGGCGCGCGTCGATCCCTTCGATACGCGGCCATCCCGGCACGTAGTCGATCACGCCGTCCCTGACCTGGACGTCGACGCGAAACACGCCGTCGCCGTCGGCGAACGGAAACCGTGCCAGATCGCCTTTCAGCGTGAGGCGCACGTCGTCGGAGCCGCCGGCGACGACGCCGCGCTTCACCCATTCGACCGTGCGCTCGCCTATCGCCTTCGGAAAATAGCGGTACACCGCCGTCCCCTTGGCGCGATTCAGCTGCATGCTCAGGTCGATGATGCCGCGCTGCCCCGGAATCCGTTCGTACTGTCCCCGCGCAGTCCCCGCAGCATCCTGATTGCTGAAACGCATGTCGGCAAGCGTCACGCGCTGGCCGCGCGCCGTCTTTTCCCAACTGCCTCGGGCGTGGAGACGGTCGAGCGAAAACGCGCGTTCACGAAACCAGGCCGGCAGGTCGAGTCCGAGACGCCGCGAGTCGATCTGGAACACGCCCGCGCGCGCGTCGCCGTCGATATGCCCGCTCAGATTGCTCATCCCGGGCTGCTTGCCGACCGCTTGCAGCGCCAAACCGCGGAAACGCGCGTCGATGTCGAAGTTGTCGAGCCCCGGCTGCGCGCCACGCCAGCGCAGCCGCAGGACGTCGAGGCGCCCTTCCGGCCGCAGGTTCGTGAGGTGCGTGCGCAGCCCAGCCTCCATCGGCAGGCGCGGCAGGAGCGACTGCCAGTTCCCGAGGCTCACTGACTGGGCGGTGATCTCGTGCCCGCTCGCCCCCCACGCGAAACCGACCGTGAACGGTGCGCCGAGCTTGCCGTCCGCACCCGCGAGCCGCAGGTTTTCAAAGGTCAGGCGCTGCGCGCCGCGCTCCCGTTGCCAAACGCCGCGTCCCTGTACGCGCGCGAACCGCAGCGGCAGCAAGCCCTCGCCGAGCGTCGTTTCGATCGCACGCAGGTCGAGCCCCGCGTCGACCTGCGTGATCGCCCCCCGCGCCAGCCCGAACTTCACCTGCAGGGCGCCCCAGCCGCGCTGGGGCTGGTAAGGAAGCGCAAGCCACGCGGCGAGCTGGGGAAACGACACGCCGGCAACCGTGGCGGTGAGTTGCCCGTTCCAGGTGGCGACGTCGTCGACGTCGCGCGCGTGGAACCGCCCTTCGACGGTGAGCGGGCGCGCGAGTTGTGGCGGTGGGAGCGCGCGCAACTGCACGCGATGTTCGCGGCGGACCTTGCTGAGCGTGAAATCGACAGCGTCGAGCACCAGGGGTGGCGCGTTGCGCCGCTCATCGCGCCAGGTCAATGTGGCGTCTGCGACGTGCACGCGCCCTTGGCGCAGCAGCCAACTCGAAAACCCGCCGTGGGGGTCGCCGGGATTGACCGGAATCCCGCCGACATAGAAGTGGCCGCTGCGGTCGCGCCGCACGTCGAGCGCGAGCCCTTGTAATTCGATGCGATTGAAGCGTGGCTCGAGAAACAGGAGCGAGCGCCAGGCGAATGCCGCCTCGAGTTGCGGCAGATGAAGCGTCGTGTGCCCCGCCGCGTCGTGTAGACGCAGTCCGCGCAGGCGAAATTCCGGGCGCGTCTGCCGCCATACGCCCGACACCGCTTCGAGCGTGACGCGCTGACCGACCGCGCGCGACATCAGCGCCGCGACGGTGTCGCGATGATCGGCGATGTTCGGCAGCACATAGAGCAGCATCAGCGCGGCCGCTGCGGCGAACCCCGCCGCAGCCAGCGCAGCGAGCGCAAGCAACCCGCGCAGCACGCGGCGCAGGAGAGAGGACGACGCAGGGGAAACGGTCATGAATGCGGCAAACTCGTGGATCTCACGATTCTATGCGTTTGCCCGGGGCTTGCGAAAAAGACGAGCAGACCAGGCCGCTCATTCCTCCGTTCGCTGACAAGCGCCGGTGAAGCGGTGGATGTGGCGGCGGTCGCGCTTGGTCGGCCGGCCCTTGAGCTCCGCCGCGGGGTTCGGTGCGAGCTTGCGCTGCTGCTGACGTTCCTGGCGGCGTGCCACACTCGCGGCGTCTTCTTCGTAGAGGGTCTGGGCTACCGGCGCCGGCCCACGCTGTTTGGCCAGCCCGCGCACGGTCAGCGACCAGTCGACGTCTTCAATCCGGAGGTCGAGCCGGTCGCCGGGCTTCACCTCGTGCGCGGGTTTGACGCGCTCGCCGTTGAGCCGCACGCGCCCGTGTGCGGTGGCCTGGACCGCAAGACTCCGCGTTTTGAAAAAGCGCGCCGCCCACAACCACTTGTCGAGCCGCATCCGATCGAGCGCTTCAGTCGCATCACGCGCCACCCTCGAGCCCCTGCAATGTTTGAACAAGTCAGCGATTGTGCCGTGTTTGTCCGGCCGAAACCATGCCCGGTTCGTGCGGGTCCGCGCGCGCTCGCTACAATGGGGTGTTTGAACTCCAGGACCCCTATGCCCAAGATTCTGGCTTTTTCCGGCAGCACTCGTCGCGATTCATGGAACCGCAAGCTCATCGCGCTGGCCGCCGACGCCTCCCGGGCTGCGGGCGCGCAAACCACTCTGATCGACCTGGCGGACTACCCGCTTCCGCTTTACAACGGTGACGAGGAAGCGCGCGACGGGCTGCCGGACAACGCACTCCGCCTCAAAGCCCTATTCAAAGCGCACGACGCCTTGCTGATCGCGAGCCCCGAATACAACAGTTCGATCCCGCCCCTGCTGAAGAACACGCTCGACTGGGTATCCCGCGAGTGGCAGGGTGAATCGGGACTGCTGCCCTATCGGAACAAGCTTGCCGCGATCCTCGCTGCGTCGCCGGGCCAGTATGGCGGCATGCGCATGCTGCCGCACCTGCGCCAAGTCCTCAACACGCTGGGCGTCCTGGTGCTGCCCGGCCAGTTCTCGCTGGCGCACGCGGAAGCCGCCTTCGACGAGGAAAACGGCGCGCTCAAGTCTCCTGCGCGACTGCATGACCTCGTGCTGGAACTGGTGAAGACGGCCGAGGTCCTCGCGCCGGAATGAAATCGCGGCTGTATCGCGCCTCGCAGGCGCCCCGCGCGTTTGGACCGAGCAGGCAAGAAAAAAGCGCCGACGCGCGGCGCTTCAAAGCGGGGGGCTGAAGCTCAGGCCCGTTTGCCGAGCTTGCGACGCGCGGCAAATCCGACCACACCGAGACCCGCTAGCAGCATGGCGTAGGTGTCGGCTTCCGGAACGGGTGGCCCCCCTCCGAACCAGGCGCTGCTACAGGGCCCGCTTGCGCAACTCTGCGTGTCGAACCCTCCCACCAGCGCGGCGAATTGCACGTTCCCTTCGCCTGCGACACCGCCCGATAGCTCGTAGTAGTCGAGGATCGAGTCACCTGCCACGTCGACTGAAAAACTGAGCGTCGTTTGCCGCGTGGCGCGAGGCGGTCTCG
>CBJMYK010000162.1:0-4412 GCA_966433795.1 uncultured Thiobacillus sp.
CTGATGCAGCTGCTCGAATTGTCGGCCGAGGAATGCGCCTTCCTGACCCAGCCGGCCGCCGCGCCCGCTGCGCTGGCCGCGCGTCTCACGCGCAGGCTCGCTGCGACCCTGAGCGCGCGCCTGCGTTGTGCGGTGCATGCGACGGAGACCGCTACCGAGCGTTCCGACTGCGCGGTGCGCGATCCGCTATGGCAGCCGGACGATGCGCTCGGCGCGCTGTGGCTGACGCGCCGCCTCGGTGGCCGTCACGTCGGCGGCCAGCCCGCGCGCATGCCGGCCGGCCTGCTGCAGACCCTCGACGCCGTGCTGGCCGAGGCCTGGCTCGACGCCCCCGGCGCTGCGACGCCGCCACGGTTGGCTTGGCAGATTCAGTGCGAAGCGACGCGATCGCTGCTCACGGTCGCGCTGCCGCCTGATTCACACCATATGACGCGCTGGGCGCGGGAGGTCATTCGGCATGGCTAGATGGAGGGGGAGGGCGTCGCTTCTGCTGGCCCCGGCGCCGGCGTGGGCCGCCGCGCCCGATGCGGCCGGCAGCATGCTGAGCGTTCTGATAAGCCTCGTGCTCATTCTCGGCGGCTTCGTCGCCGTCGCCTGGCTGGCCCGGCGCTACCTCCCGGGAATGGGTTCGCAGGGCGCGGTGAAAGTGATCGGCACGACCTCGGTGGGCCCGCGCGAGCGCGTCGTCGTCGTCGAGGTCGACGACACCTGGCTCACGCTCGGCGTGGGAGGTGGCAACGTGCGGCTACTCGATACCCGGCCGAAACCCGCAACCGAGGTGGAGCGGCGATGAGGCGCATGCTGTTGCTGACGCTGGCCGTGAGCATGCCGGCCTGGGGCGCGGAACCCAACGTGCCGCTGCTCGCGGTGACGCCCGGTGCCGGGGGGCAGGTGATCGGCGTTCCGGCAGCGAGCCTGCCGTGGCTGTTGCTGTTCCCCTTCGTGCCGGCGCTGCTGCTGGCGTTCACGGCCTTCACCCGGATCGCGGTCGTGTTGTTTCTGTTGCGCCAGGGAATAGGCAGCCCGACGGCTCCTCCCAATCTCGTTTTGACCGGCCTGGCCGTGCTGCTGACGCTGTTCGTGATGTCGCCCGCGCTGAAGACGATCAACGCCGACGCCTACCAGCCTTATCTCGCGGGGACGCTGGCGCTCGACGATGCCGCCGCCGAGGCCGCGGCGCCGCTCAAACGTTTCATGCTACGGCAGACCCGGGCCGAGGATCTCGCGCTCTTTGTCGGCGACGACTCCACCGTCGATCCCCAACGCGCCGAGACCGTCCCGCTCGCCGCGCTCGCGCCGGCCTTTCTGACAAGCGAGCTGAAGACCGCTTTCCAGATCGGCTTCATGGTGATCCTGCCGTTTCTGGTGATCGACCTCGTCGTCGCGGCCGTGCTGACCGCGCTCGGCATGATCATGCTGCCGCCGCAACTGGTTTCCCTGCCGCTCAAGCTGCTGCTGTTCGTCACGGTGGACGGCTGGCATTTGCTGGTCGGCTCCCTGATCGGTAGCTTCTGATGGAGGGTTTGGCACGCGATGCGCTATGGCTGACCGTGACCCTCGTCGCGCCGCTGCTGCTCGCCGGGCTGCTCGTCGCGATCGCGGTGAGCCTGTTTCAGGCCGCGACCCAGATACTCGAGCCGACGCTCGCCTTCGTGCCGAAGCTACTGATCGTCGTGCTCGTGCTGGCGCTGCTCGGGGGCTGGATGAGCGATCTACTCATGGAATTCACCCGCGGCCTGCTGACGGATTTTCCGGGGTTGCTTGAATGAAGGGCCTTCCAATCGGAGGCTGCGCCGAATGGGATTTTCGACTCGCGCCGGGCACGAGGCGATCGTGCCCCTGACTGAAGCGGCCCTCGGCGCCTGGCTCTATGTCTTCGCGCGCATCGCCGGCTGGGCGCTCCTCGATCCACTCGCCAGCCGCCTGCCGGTATCTCTGCGCCTGCTCCTTGCCGCCGTGCTTGCCATCGCCCTGGCGCCAGGCCAGTCGCTCGCCGCGCCACAGCCTTTCACCGGGGCTGGTGTGCTCGCCCTCGGTCTCGAGCTCGTGTGGGGTGCCGGACTGGCCTTGTGCGTATGGCTCGTATTCGCGGCCGCGGTCGCGGCCTTGACCTGGACCGGACACACCGCGAGCGCGGGCCTCCTGACGCTGACAGCGGAGCAGGCCGCACCCGCCGACGCCGCATGGCGCTCGCTCGCGGCTTGGCTGGCGGCGCTTGCCTTCCTGGGTGCGAGCGGACATTTATTGGTGGTCGACGCCTTGCGCGACAGCTTCACGGCGATGCCGCTCGCGGTCATCCCGGACGCCGCGTCGTTGCGGCAACTCGCTGAAGCGGGCGCGTGGCTGTTCGCTGCCGGCGTACGACTGGCTTTGCCGCTCCTCGCGCTGGCGCTCCTGGTTCAACTCGCGTTCGGCGTCGTCGCGCGCACGACGCCCGGTCTCGATATGTTTTCGGCCGGGCTGGGACTCGCCGGCGCGACGCTGCTGCTGATCTGGATCTGGGCCGTGCCGCGTGTCACCGAGGGCGTCGGTCTGGCCCTGGCGCAGCTCGCGACCTGGTTCGGCTGGCTCGGCGCGCGATGAGAGCTGTGAGTCACGCGTGCACCATCAGATGGATTAGAATGTGGCGATTTATCGTTGCTGTCGTCCGTCATGGGGCGGCAGCCCAATAACAGCGGCGGAAACAGCATGGCAGAAACAAGCACGGCCAGAGGAAGCCTGGTTGCGATCGTCACCCCGATGTCGGACGATGGCGCACTCGATCTGGGCGCATTGCGCCGTCTGGTCGATTGGCATATCGCACAGGGGACCGATGGTATCGTCGTCGTCGGCACGACCGGCGAATCGCCGACGGTCAACTTCGACGAACACTGTCTGCTGATTCGGACCGCGGTCGAACAAGCCGGTGGACGCGTGCCGATCATCGCGGGTACAGGCGCCAATTCGACCAGCGAAGCGATCGAACTCACCGAATGCGCGCGCCAGGCTGGCGCACAGGCCGGTCTCTCGGTGGTTCCTTACTACAACAAGCCGACCCAGGAAGGTCTCTACCAGCACTACCGCAAGATTGCCGAATCGGTCGACCTGCCGATCATTCTCTACAACGTGCCCGGACGCACGGTCGCCGACCTTTCCAACGATACGACGCTACGCCTGGCCGAAATTCCCGGTATCGTCGGCGTCAAGGATGCGACCGGCAATATGGAGCGCGCCGCCGATCTGGCACGTCGCGCGCCGAAGAATTTTGCGTTGTATAGCGGCGACGACGCTTCGGCGCTGCCTTTCCTGCTATTGGGCGGGCACGGCGTGATTTCGGTCACCGCGAACGTCGCGCCGAAGTTGATGCACGAGATGTGCGTCGCCGCCGCCGAAGGCAATCTCGCGCGTGCGCGCGAACTCAACGACGCCTTGCTGCCGCTGCACAACAAGCTTTTTGTCGAGGCCAACCCGATTCCGGTCAAGTGGGCGTGCGCCGAACTGGGCCTGATTCCCTACGGTCTGCGCCTGCCTCTGACCCAGTTGTCGGACGCGCAGCACGACGTCGTGCGCGCCGCAATGCGCCATGCCAAGTTGATCTAGCGTGACGCTGCTGCGTCATGCGCTTTGATGTAAAACCCGCGATTTAGGACACCACTTCATGCGTTTATTGCCCCTGTTCTTGATGGTCACCCTGGCTGCATCGGGTTGCGGCATCGTGGAATCCAAGAAGATCGATTACAAGTCTTCGAACAAGCTGCCGACGCTCGAGATCCCGCCGGATCTGGTCGCGCCGACCGCCGACAACCGCTACGCGATCCCCGACACCGAGGGTGCCGGCGCAGCGACCCTCTCGACCTATAGCGAGGAGCGCAAGGTGGCGCCGGCCGGTACCCCGAGCCTGTTGCCGGCACAGGACAAGGCGCGTATCGAACGCGCCGGCACGCAGCGCTGGCTCGTCGTGCAGGCGACGCCGCAGCAGGTCTGGCCCGTGATCAAGGATTTCTGGCAGGAGAACGGATTCATCGTCAACCTCGAGTCGCCCGAGACCGGCGTGATCGAAACCGACTGGGCGGAAAACCGCGCCAAGATCCCGCAGGACGTGATCCGGCGCACGCTCGGCAAGGTGCTCGACGGCCTCTACTCGACCGCCGAGCGCGACAAGTTCCGCACGCGCATCGAGGCCGGGTCCGGCGGCACCGAAATCTATCTGAGCCACCGCGGCATGATGGAAGTCTACGCGACCGAGGGCAAGGACAAGACAGTCTGGCAGCCGCGTCCGACCGACCCCGAACTCGAGGCCGAGATGCTGCGTCGTCTGATGTTGCGCTTCGGCGTCGAGGAGAATCGCGCTCAGACGCTGCTCACGGCGAAACAGACGCCGGATCAGGCGCGCGTGATCCGCGACGCCGGCGGCGCCCTGCTCGAAATGGACG
>CBJMYK010000163.1:0-4288 GCA_966433795.1 uncultured Thiobacillus sp.
CAGCAGCAGTTCCGCGACACGCAGGCGAATCGCCAGGAGGCGGTCGACCAGCTCCGTGAGTCCGAGCGCGCCATCAGCACCGCGGTGCGTCAGCTACGACAGTTGGACGAGGCGCGCACGCGGGCGCGCGGCGAATTGGACAAGTTGAGCGAGCAGGCGCGTCTGACCGCGGATCGCGTCGCGGAACAGCAGAACCATCTGGCACAGGCGCTCAAAAGCACTTATCAACGCGGGCAGGGCGATCCGCTCAAACTCATGCTCAATGGCGGGGACCCCAACCAGGCGGCACGCGACCTGCGCTATCTCTCGCACGTGTCGCGCGCGCGGCAGGAAATGATCGAGACGCTGCGCGCGGACCTCGCGCAACTCGCGACGCTGGAGCGGCAGGCTGCTCAGAAAACGAGCGAGCTGACCAAGCTGCAGGCGGCGCGCGAGGCCGAGCAGCAGAAGCTTGTGGCCGACAAGCAGGCGCGCGAGCAGGTGCTGCAGAAGCTCTCGCTGCAGATACAACGCCAGCGCCGCGAGATCTCCAATCTCAAGCGCGACGAGCGCAACCTGACGCAACTGGTGCAACGCCTCAACCGCGTCATGGCCCAGCAGGCGGCGCGCGAGGCTGCACGCAAGCGCGCGGCGCAACAGGCCCGGAGGAATCCGTCGACGGCAAAGGACGACTCGTCTGCTTCGCGGCGTCCCCTCGCTGTCAACACCGAAACGCCGGTCGCCTTTCAGTCGGATCGGCCTTTTTCGCGTCTCAAGGGGTCGCTGCGCCTTCCCGTCGCCGGGGAACTGATGAACCGTTTCGGCGCTCCGAGAGAAGGCGGCGGGACGAGTTGGAAGGGTCTTTTCATCCGTGCCGCGCAGGGCAGCGCCGTGAAGGCGATCGCGGCTGGCCAGGTCGTGTTCGCCGAGTGGTTGCGCGGTTTCGGCAACCTCATCATCGTCGATCACGGCGAGGGCTATATGAGCCTATACAGCAATAATGAAAGTCTGTATAAGCAGGTGGGCGAGCGGGTCAAGCCCGGCGATCCGATCGCCGCGGTAGGCAATAGCGGTGGCCAATCCGACTCCGGCCTGTACTTTGAAATGCGGCATCAGAGCCGTCCTGTTAATCCCCTCGGGTGGGTGAAGTAAGATGACACAGAAGTCGAAATTCGTTCTCGTCGGTTTGGCCGGCGTGCTGGCAGGCGCTGCCCTGACGCTCAACCTCTCGGCCATCGCCGACAAGGAGGCCGAGGCGCCGCTGCCGATCGAGGAACTGCGCGCATTCACCGATGTGTTCGCGCGCGTCAAGAACGACTACGTCGAGCCGGTCGAAGACAAAAAACTCATCACCGAGGCGATCAACGGCATGCTGACCGGCCTCGATCCGCACTCCGCCTATCTCGACGTCGAGGGATTCAAGGACCTGCAGGTCGGGACGCAGGGCGAATTCGGTGGCCTCGGTATCGAAGTCGGAATGGAAGACGGTTTCATCAAGGTCGTTTCACCGATCGAGGATACGCCTGCGTTCAAGGCGGGCGTGAAGCCCGGCGACCTCATCGTCAAGCTCGACGATACCCCGGTGAAGGGTATGGCGCTCAACGACGCGGTCAAGCGTATGCGCGGCAAGCCGGGCTCGAAAATCAGGCTGACCGTTGCGCGCAAGGGCGTCGACAAACCGATCGTGCTGACGCTCACGCGGGCCGTCATCAAGATCCGCAGCGTCAAGTCGAAGCTCATGGAAAGCGGCTACGGGTACGTGCGCGTCACCCAGTTCCAGGAGCACACCGGGGAACTGCTGGCCGACGCCCTGAACACGCTTTACAAGTCCAACAAGGTCCCGCTCAAGGGCCTGATTCTCGATCTGCGCAACGACCCCGGCGGCCTGCTCAACGGTGCCGTCGCCGTGACTGCGGCCTTCGTCAAGCCCGACGCGCTTGTCGTATACACCGAGGGACGCACGGCGGACGCGAAGATGAAACTGACGGCGCGGCGAGAAAACTATCTGCGCCCCATGCAAGCGGACTATCTGAAGAATCTGCCGCAAGAAGTGAAGCAGGTGCCGATGGTCGTGCTCGTCAACGGCGGCTCTGCGTCGGCGTCCGAAATCGTCGCGGGCGCTCTGCAGGACCATAAGCGCGCGGTGGTCATGGGTACGCGCACCTTCGGCAAGGGATCGGTCCAGACCATCTTGCCGCTCGGCAACGGCACGGCGATCAAACTTACGACCGCCCGCTATTTCACCCCGAGCGGACGCTCGATCCAGGCCAAGGGCATCGAACCCGACATCGTGGTCGAAGACCCGAGCATGCCCGCGGATGACGAAGGTCTCGGTATCCGCGAGGCGGACCTTGCCAAGCACCTCGCCAACCCTTCGGAGAAGGAGGGCACGTCGGTGGTGACGCCGGCGGAGAGCGAGACCCCGCCCGCGGAACAGCCTGCCCGGGAAAGAAAGCCGCTCGCGCCCCTCGAGCCCGGAGAGATCGTTTCCAAGAACGATTTCCAGGTCAATCAGGCGTTGAACCTGCTGAAAGGCCTGCAGATCCTCCAGGCACATTGAACGCGGCTATACTGCATGTCACGAGTCTGACGGGGCTGGCATGCGACCGTGTGATCTGGAAAAAAATCGGGAAATCGTCTTCCACCCCTTGCCGCCTGGCCAGGTCGAACGCGCGCGCGTCCTGCTCGAGGGACTCGAAGGCCTGCAGGTCAGCATGGAAGCGCACCGCAACCGGCTGCTGGTGACCTACCACGTCTGCGAGTACACGCTCGAGGGTCTGGAAACCGCGCTTTCGAGCCAGGGCTTTCATCTCGACAATAGCCTTCTCAGCCGGCTCAGACGTGCGCTCGCATACTTCTGCGAAAGCGTTCAGCGTCGCAACGTCATAGCCGACGAGCCCGAAATCAAATCGCACCAGGCCTTCATGCGGGTATACGAACTTCATCTCCACGGTGACCGCGACGACACACCCGAGGAATGGCGCGGGTACAAGTAAGGCCCCGCTTCAGATGGACCTGAATGACGATCTGCTGTTGCGCTACAGCCGGCACATCCTCTTGCCCGAACTGGGCGTCACGGGGCAGGCGCGGATTTCGACGGCTGCGGTATTGGTCGTCGGCGCCGGCGGTCTCGGTTGCCCGGTGGCACTCTATCTCGGAGCCGCTGGTGTCGGACGCTTGGTTGTGGCGGATGGCGACCGCGTCGACCTGACCAACCTGCAACGCCAGATTGGCCACGTGAGCGCTGCAATCGGGGAAAACAAGGCCAGTTCGCTTGCCCGTACCGTACGCGCCATCAATCCGGAGATCGAGGTCGACGCGCGCGGCGAAGCGCTCGCCGGGCCGGCGCTCGACGCGGTGGTGAGTCGGGTCGATCTCGTCGTTGACGCGTCGGACAATTTCGCGACGCGCCATGCGGTCAACGCAGCGTGCGTGCGCTTCGGCAAGCCGCTCGTCTCGGGGGCCGCGATCGGTTTTTCCGGGCAACTCGCGGTCTTCGATTCAAACCGTGCCGAGAGCCCTTGCTACCATTGCCTGTTCCCCGACGAGGCCGACGAACCCGCGCTGCGCTGCGCGGAGGCAGGGGTGTTCTCGCCGCTGGTCGGTGTGATCGGGGCGATGCAGGCCTCGGAGGCGTTGAAATGCATCGCGGGCGTCGGTCAGCCATTGATCGGCCGGCTCCTGCTATGGGACGGCCTGCGCGCCGACGCCCGGGTCATGAAACTGCCGCGCGACCCCTTGTGCGCGATATGTCGCTCCGAGCGACCCAGTTCAAACGCGCACCCTATACAGCCTAGGCCGGCGTAGCCTCGAGCAGCCGCGCCACCATGAATTCGACGTCACCGTCGGGGATGCGTGCAAAGCCGCTCTTGGCGAACTGATGCCAACGACCAATTACCAGACATTGCAGCAGATTGGCCAAGGGGCCGCTCGATTCGGACTGCTTGTCGCTACCTAGCCGCAGGCATTGCCGCAACTGCGCTTCGATGCGATCGTGCAATTGGTTGATGCGCTTTTGCAAGCGTGCGTTCTCGTGGACCAGGGCGTCGCCGATCAGCACGCGGGTCATGCCGGGATTCTTTGCTGCAAAACTCAGGAGTATGCCGAGGATGGCCTCGATCTGAGCAGTGGGCGAGGGTGTCTCTGCGAGGATGCGCGCGATCAGTCCGAAAAGCGTCTGCTCGATGAACTCGATCAGACCTTCGTACATCTGCGCCTTGCTGGAAAAATGACGATAGAGTGCGGCTTCCGACACTCCGACCCGGGCCGCGAGCGCTGCCGTCGTAATTTTTTCTGGCTGCGGTTCCTG
>CBJMYK010000164.1:0-4251 GCA_966433795.1 uncultured Thiobacillus sp.
ACACCGCGCTCGAGCATTTCGAGCGCGACGTGATCGAAGCCTCGCACAGCCTGCCGATTCTGGTCGACTTCTGGGCCGATTGGTGCCCGCCCTGCCGTGCGCTCACACCCGTGCTCGAACGTGTGATCGCGCAGTACGCGGGCAAGATCCATCTAGCCAAGGTCGAGGTCGACGAGGGCGACAACATGAAGCTCGCCGGACGTTACGGCCTGCGGGGCTTCCCGACCGTTCTGCTGTTCGTGCGCGGCGAAATGGTCGGCCGTTTTTCCAGCGCCCACCCCGAGCAGTGGGTGCGCGAATTCCTGAGTGAGCATATCGAGCTTGCATAGCCTCGTGCTCGACACCAACGTCGTGCTCGATGTGCTGGTCTTTGCCGACCCCGCGGCACGCGGCCTCGGCGAGGCGCTCGAGGATGGACGCGTGCGTTGCCTCGTCTCGGATGCGACGCTCGAAGAGTTGCGACGCGTGCTGGGCTATCCGGAATTCGCGCTGGACCCGTCGCGTCAGGCCGCGCTCCTCGCGCGTTACGAAGCGCTCGCGGAAAAGACCGAGGCTGCGTGCGCAACGCCGCTGCCCCGCTGCAGCGACCCCGATGATCAGAAGTTTCTTGTCCTCGCGGTGGGCGCGCGTGCCGGGGCGCTCGTCAGCAAAGACCGCGCGCTGCTCAAGTTGGCCGGCCGCTGCGCGCCGTGGTTGCGCATTCTCACGCCTGCCGAGGCGGCGCGCGCCTTGCCGGCGCTTCCTTCGGCGCGCGCATCCGGCCCTAGTCCGGATCGCTGCGCTGAAAGCGCTGTCGTGCCGCCTCGCTGACGGCGACGACGGCCGGATGGCTCAATCGCCGCTCGACCGAGATCGCGAAAAAGCGCTCGCGGATCTCCAGAGTCCGACCCAGCTCGACCACGGCGTACTGCCGCATCACCTCCTCGGCAGTGCTGAGAGGTACGGGGAATACGCCGGCGGCGGCCTTGCCGAAGGCACTCATCAGCGCGCTGTCGTCGAACTCGCCGACGACCGTGGGCTGGACCCCGCGTCGCTCGAGCCAGCGCAGCAAGGGGGCATGCAGGGCGCTGTCTTCACCCGGGATGAGGAGAGGCGTGCCGTGCAAATTGGCCGGAAAATCGGCATCGAGGGTTTCCGCAAGCGCGGGCGCCGCGAGAAATGCGATGCCGCATTCGCCGAGCGGATGGCTGTAACCCTTGACGTCCATCGACGACGGCAGGGGGCGGTCGGCGAGCACCATGTCGAGACGATGGATCGACAGCGCCGCCGCAAGCTGCTCGAGACGATCTTCCTTGCACACCAGTCGCACGGGCTCGGCCAGCGTCAGCGCCGGTGCGAGCAACTGATAGGCGATCACCTTCGGGACGACGTCGGCGATGCCGACGCGGAACGGGCGCACCGGCGCCGCCGATCGGTTGCGCAGGGCTTCCTCGAGCTCGGCGCCGACGTGGAAGATTTCATCGGCGTAGGTCAGCGCGGTATGGCCGGCGTCGGTCAGTTCAAGTCGCCGTCCGGTACGCCGGAACAGCGCGACGCCGATGCGCTCCTCGAACGCGCTGATCTGCCCGGACAGCGTCTGCGGGGTGAGGTGCAGTTTCTCGGCGGCGCGGTTGATCGCGCCGGCCTTGGCGACGGTTCGAAAGTAATGCAGATGCTTGTAGTTGAGCATAGGATGGGCTCGGTTCGAGATAACCGAATAATAAACGTATAAAAATCGAATTTTATTGGTTCTATTCCATCTATATTCTGTCGTGTAAGCGGAGGGCCAAGCGGCCGCCCGCACTTGAGCTTCAAGGAGAAAAACATGAAACGCATCGTTCTGTTCCTGGCAACCAACCTTGCGATCGTGCTGGTGCTGTCGTTCACCATGCGGATACTCGGCGTCGAGCCCTATCTGACGGCGAACGGCCTCAATCTGACGTCGCTGCTCATCTTCGCCGCAATCATGGGCTTTGGCGGTTCCCTGATCTCGCTGGCGATCTCGAAGTGGATGGCGAAGAAATCCATGGGCGTTCAAGTGATCGAGACGCCGGCGAACTCGACCGAATTCTGGCTCGTCGAGACGGTGAAGAAATACGCGGCCGACGCCGGCATCGGCATGCCGGAAGTTGGGATCTTCCCGTCGCCCGAAGTCAACGCGTTTGCGACCGGCATGAACAAGAACAACGCGCTGGTCGCGGTGTCGGCGGGTCTCTTGAACACCATGACGCGTGCCGAGGCCGAGGCCGTGATCGGTCATGAAGTTGCGCACGTCGCCAACGGCGACATGGTGACGCTGGCGCTGATCCAGGGCGTGGTGAACACCTTCGTCATGTTCCTGTCGCGCGTCATCGGCCATACCGTCGACCGCGTGGTGTTCAAGAACGAGGAGGGCCACGGTCCGGCGTTTTTCGTCACCATGATCGTGGCCGAACTCGTGCTCGGCATCCTCGCGTCGATCATCGTCATGTGGTTCTCGCGCCAGCGCGAGTTCCGCGCCGACCGCGGCGGCGCAAGCCTCGCCGGCAAGGCTGCGATGATCGCTGCGCTCGAGCGCCTGGCGAGCCTGCACCCCCACCCGCTGCCCGACAAGATGGCGGCGTTCGGCATCGCAGGCGGGGCGGGCGCGGGCCTCAAGCGTCTGTTCATGACGCATCCGCCGCTCGAAGAGCGTATCGCCGCTCTGCGCGCGGTTCAGTAAGCGGCGCGCAGAGGCAGGATCATGGACGCATCCCTCACTATCGGCGAACCCTGGATGTGGGTCGCGTTCGTCGGCTTCGTGCTGGTGATGCTCGCTGTCGACCTCTTCCTCGTCGGGGGCAACAAGGCGCACAAGGTCGGCTTCAGGGAAGCTGCCGCATGGTCGTTCGTCTGGTTCGCCCTCGCGATGCTCTTCAACCTGGCGCTGTGGTGGTATCTGAAGGCGAATTACGGCAACGAGGTTGCCGATGGCAAGGCGATGGAGTTCCTGACCGGCTATCTGATCGAGAAGTCGCTCGCGGTCGACAACATCTTCGTCTTCCTCATGATCTTCAGCTACTTCGCGGTGCCGGCAGAATACCAGCGCCGGGTGCTGATCTACGGTGTCATCGGAGCGATCGCGATGCGCGCGATCATGATCGTGGCGGGCGCCTGGCTGGTGAAGGAGTTCCACTGGATTCTCTATCTGTTCGGTGCCTTCCTCGTCGTTACCGGCGTCAAGATGCTCATGTTCGCAGAGGTCGAGCCGGACCTCGCGAAGAATCCGCTGCTCAACTGGGTCAAGCGTCATCTACGCCTGACGACGGACTACCGCGGCGAGAAGTTCTGGGTCATGGAAAACGGCGTACGGATATTCACGCCGCTGTTCCTGGTGCTCGTGATGATCGAAATTTCTGACCTCATCTTCGCGGTCGACTCGATTCCGGCGATTTTCGCCATCACCACCGACCCCTTCATTGTTTTCACCTCGAATATCTTCGCGATCCTCGGCCTGCGCGCGATGTACTTCATGCTGGCCGGCATGGCCGACCGCTTCCATCTGCTGAAATACGGTCTGGCGATGGTGCTGGTATTCGTCGGCGCGAAGATGCTGATCGTCGATTTCTACAAGATCCCGGTCGGACTCTCGCTTGGCATCGTCGGCCTTATCATTGCGACTTTCATGTTCGCCAGCCTGTGGGTGACGCGTAAGGCGCACGACTCCGGCACGCGCGGCTAGCGAAAAGGCCGCGACGCCGTAGCGCGGCCGAAAGGGACCATGCCGACCGACATCGATTCACCGCTGGCGCGCCGGGCCGTCGCGCTCGCATTCCTGGTCTTGATCTTCGGGCTCACCTTCTGGGTGTTGTCGCCGTTTCTCGCTTCGCTCGCCTGGGCCGGCATTCTGGCCTACGCGACTTGGCCGCTCTATCAGCGCCTGTCGCGCCGGCTCGCGGGCCGTGACACGCTCTGCGCGCTGCTGATGACGATCGCGGTCGTGACCATGCTCCTGCTGCCGATGGTCTGGGTGACGTCGATGCTGGCGGGCGACGTCGCGGCGGCTTCGGCCCGCCTGCGACTGCTGGCGACCGAGGGACTGCCGCCGCTGCCCGTTGGGGTGCGAAGCTGGCCGGGCGGCGACTGGCTCGCCGCGCAATACGCGCGCGTCCAGGCCGATCCGGCCTGGGTCCGTGCGCAGATCGACGCGCTCGGACTCACCGACGCGCAGCGCCTGAAGGCGGTCGCCGGCGGCGTCGGGCGCAACGTCGCCAAATTCGCACTCGCCGTATTCGCGCTGTTTTTCCTGTTTCG
>CBJMYK010000165.1:0-4226 GCA_966433795.1 uncultured Thiobacillus sp.
TGGAGAACAGTCCGGCGATCAGCGCCAGCGGCAGCAAAAACGTGCGCAACATAACGTGATCCTATGTGAAAGAGGGGGCGCTCGATTCAGGCAAGCAGGGTGTAGACGCGATGCACCTTAGCGGAGTTCACCGGTCAGTCTGGCAAGTTGCGCAACGTTCATGTTGTAGTCGTTGACCGTACGCAGGTATTCGGTGTGCACCAGGACGTAGTTGCGGATCGCGTCCGCCACCTTGCCGGCGCTTTCGATTCCTGCCGACAGGTCCGCCAGCGAAGCAACCATCCAGCGCCGCGCAGCGCTCGCGCCGTCGGCGAGCTCCTTCTGGGCGGCATAGTTGGCCTGCGCGTTGACGTAGGCTTCGCTGACTTCGAACGGGATGCCGGAAACCGCGAAGGCCTTTTTGTGGTTGAGGGCTTCGAGTTCGGCCTGCGCCTGGTTCACGCGCGCGTCGGCGACGCCGAATACCGAATCCCATTTCACGCCCACGACGGGCGTCAGGCCTCCGCCGTTGAACGGGTCGGTGAGATAGGGATTGTCGAGTCGCTCGCGCTGCGAGGCGTAGTTGAATTGCCCGATCACGCCGGCGTAGACGTTCGGCAAGCGGTCCGCCTTCTTCGCCGCGACGAGGGCGCGCCGTGCGCGCAAGCCGGCCTCGAGCTGGCGCATCTCCGGGCGATCCTGCAGGGCGCGCGCATGCAGCTCGGCCAGCTCGAGCTGGGGGAAGGCGACCGGCTCGACGCGCTCGTCGACCACCTCGAGCTCCGACTTCAGGCCCACGCCGGTCAGCACCTTCAGCCCATCGAGGCTGATTTTCTCGATCGCACGCGACTGGTGAACATACTTGGAGAGCAGCCCCTTCGCTGTCTGCAGCGCGTACAGATCGGACTGCTTCGACTCGCCCGTTTCGTCCTTGAGGTTACGGTCGACCGAGGTAATCGCCCGGTCGAGCCGCGTCTGAATATCCTCGAGAAACACCCGGATGTCGCGCGCCGTCAGATAGCCGAAGTAAGCGCGTTTGGTGTCGTAGACGATATCGCCGCGGGTCTTGTTGAGATCACCGCGTTTGACGTCGATGTTGCCCTGGGCGGCCTCGCCGTAATGTTCGATCTTGCCGAAGGTGAAGAGCGGCTTGATCAGCGCGAAATCGAGATGGGTCCAGTCCGATACGCCGTCGAAATTGTCGCCGTCGGTGCGCGGCACCGTGCCGCTGTACGCGCCGCCTTGATAGAAACCGCCTTCGACTTCAGGAGCGAGCCCGATGAAAGCGTTGGCGCTGACACGCCAGCCGGCGTTGCCGTGCACTTCCTGCAGCAGCGCGCGCGCGGCCTCGACGACCTGCTCGTGTTCCTTGACGCGGGGGTCGGCCGCCAGGCTCATCGCCACGGCCTGCTGCAGGTTGACCGTCTCCGAATGAGCCGGGGTGGCCGCCAGCACGACGCCAGCCGACAACAGAATGGGGGTCAGGGTCTTGAAAATCATTGTGGCGCTCCTTCTTGAGCCTTGCCGTATAAAAATTGACCGATCAGGTTTTCCAACACCACGGCATCCTGCGTGATCATGACCCGATCCTTGTTTTTGAGCATCGCGCCATCGCCGCCGGCTTCGAGGCCGACGTATTGCTCGCCGAGCAGGCCCGACGTCATGATCGCGGCGCTCGTATCCTTAGGGAAAGCATAGCGCTTGTCGAGCCGCAGCGTCACCGCTGCCTCGTAGCTTTCGTTGTCGAAGCGAATCTCCCCCACCCGGCCGACGACGACCCCCGCGCTCTTGACCGGTGCGCGCGGTTTCAGGCCGCCGACGTTGTCGAAGCGCGCGACGACTTCGTAGGTATCGGTTGAGCTTACGGCGCTCATGCTGCCGACCTTGAGCGCGAGGAACAGCAAGGCCACGATACCTGCGATGACGAATAATCCCACCCAGAGATCGAGTACGGTCTTGTTCATTGTCAGTTGTTTCCCCGGAACATGAATGCAGTCAAAACGAAATCGAGCGCCAGCACGGCCAGACTCGAGGTCACCACGGTACGCGTCGTCGCCCGCGAGACGCCCTCCGCGGTCGGCGGCGCGTCGTAGCCTTCGAACAAGGCGATCGCGGTAATCGCGACGCCGAACACGACGCTCTTGATGACACCGTTGAGAATGTCCTGTTCGAAATCGACCGCGCTTTGCATCTGCGACCAGAACGCGCCCTCGTCGACCCCGATCAACTGCACGCCGACCAGGTAGCCGCCGAAGATTCCCATGGCCGAGAACAACGCCGCCAGGAGTGGCATCGAAATCACGCCCGCCCAGAAGCGCGGCGCGACGACGCGGGCGATCGGGTCGACGGCCATCATTTCCATCGCCGACAGCTGTTCGGTCGCTTTCATGAGGCCGATCTCGGCGGTGATCGCGCTGCCGGCACGACTCGCGAACAGAAGCGCCGCGACGACCGGGCCGAGTTCCCGCACCAACGACAGCGCGACCAGGATGCCGAGCGCCTCCTCCGAGCCATAAGTCTGCAACGTCTCGTAGCCCTGCAGCCCAAGAACCATCCCGACGAAGAGGCCTGATACCAGGATGATGATGAGTGAAAGTACACCCGTGAAGTAGAGCTCGCGCACGGTCAGCCCGAAGCGGCGAAACGCGGTGCCGGAATGCAGCAGGGTGGCGGCGAAGAAGCGCGTCGCCAGGCCGATGCGCCAGACCGCGTCTATCGTCCGAGCACCCAGATTTTCGATCGCCTGCCTAAGCATGCATGGCTCCCAGTTGGAGGTCGGCGGCATAGGCCGGCGCCGGGTAATGGAACGGAACCGGACCGTCGGCTTCCCCGTGCACGAACTGATGGACATAGGGCAGCGCGGATGCACGGATCTCGTCCGCCGTGCCCTCCGCCACGACCACGCCTTCCGAAACGAAGTAGACGTAGTCGACGATCTTCAGCGACTCCTGCACGTCGTGCGTCACCACGAGCGAGGTGAGGCCGAGCGTGTCAGTCAGGCGCCGGATCAGGGTGCCCGTCACGCCGAGCGAAACCGGGTCGAGGCCGGCGGACGGCTCGTCGTACACCACGAGCATCGGATCGAGCGCGATCGCGCGCGCCAGCGCGACGCGCCGTGCCATCCCGCCCGACAGCTCGGCCGGCATGAGCTGGGCCGCGCCGCGCAGGCCGACCGCGTGCAGCTTCATCAGCACGAGATCGCGGATCGCATCCTCCGGCAGATCGGTGTGCTCGCGCAACTGGAATGCCACGTTGTCGAACACCGAGATGTCGGTAAACAAGGCGCCGAACTGGAACAGCATGCCCATCTTGCGCCGCAGGCGATAAAGGCCGGCCGGGTCGAGCGCGGCCAGCGACTCGCCGGCGACCCGTACCGTGCCGTGTCGCGCCTTGATCTGTCCGCCGATAAGCCGCAGAAGTGTTGTTTTCCCGCAACCACTGCTGCCCATGATCGCCACCACCTGACCGCGCCGCGCGGTCAGATTGATGCCTTTCAAAACCGGCCGGGCGCCGTAGCCGAATGCAACGTCTTCGATTTCGACCAGAATGTCGTTTTGCAAGAAATCGAGCCTGTCTTTTTTATCGAGGGCCGCATTTTACCCAAGGCCGCGCGCCCCCACCCGATGCGCCGACCGTTTTTCGCCCAATTCAGTAGCCCATGACTTCCTTCAGGCTTTTGACCTGCTCGAGTCGCCCGAGGTCGGCGCTGCGGCTGAATACGAACAGGGGGTCGCCCTGCGCCGCGTGTCGCGCGATCCGCTCGGCCAGGGCCCGCAGGTCGGGCTGCTCGTCGAGCCACCACACATGGGCCGCTTCCCAGGCCGCGTCGGCCCGCGTGACGCGGGGCGAGACCGGTGCGGGCACGGCGCTGGCAACAGGCTCGAGAACAAAATGGAAGCTTTCCTGGGTATCGTCGAGCCATCGCGACCAGGTCGTTGCCGACGTGCCTTGCCAACGGTCGGCCGTGAGATAGATAGCCTGGAACTGAGTGTTGTAATAAGACAACATCCAGTCGTCCGGCAGCCCCTCCGGATAAAAACGTCCGCGCCAGGCCGCATGGTCCCAGTTCACCGCGCCGACGAGAACGAGCGCGCTCGAACTCACGAGTCGCGGCTCACAGACGGCGCCAGGTCGTTCCCCCCGGCCCGTCTTCCAGCACGATGCCGGCGGCAGCCAGCGCGTCGCGGATGCGATCCGACTCGGCGAAATCGCGCGCCTTGCGCGCCGCCTGCCGGGCCGCGATCTTC
>CBJMYK010000166.1:0-4204 GCA_966433795.1 uncultured Thiobacillus sp.
GCGGCCGCAACTCGGCGGTTTCCCAGGTCGTGAAGCGCTTGTCGCACGCGGCGCAGCGCCGGCGACGGCGAATCGCGTCGCCGGCCTCGTTGGCGCGGGAGTCGATGACCTGGGTATCGAGCGAACCGCAGAAAGGGCACTTCATGAATCCCTCCGTAAACCCGTCGAGCGCGCTTCAATGGTCAAAGGGGACTCCCATCCGGAATGGCCGCCCGGCTGGATCAGCCGTAGACTGGAAACTTCGCAGTGAGCTTCGCCACTTCGCTCTTGACGCGCGCGATCACGGCTTCGTCGCTCGGCGCATCGAGCACGTCGGCAATCAGGTGGGCGAGCTGCTCGGCTTCGAGTTCGGTGAAGCCGCGTGTCGTCATGGCCGGCGTACCGATACGGATGCCGCTCGTGACGAAGGGCTTCTGCGGGTCATTGGGGATCGAGTTCTTGTTGACCGTGATGTGGGCGCGGCCGAGCACCGCCTCGGCTTCCTTGCCGGTCAGGTTCTTGCTGCGCAGGTCGACCAGGAACACATGACTCTCGGTGCGGCCCGAGATGATCCTGAGGCCGCGCTCGACGAGCACCTTGCACATCACGAGCGCATTGTCGATGACCTGCTCCTGGTAGCGCTTGAATTCCTTGGTCGCGGCTTCCTTGAACGTCGTCGCTTTGCCGGCGATCACGTGCATCAGCGGCCCGCCCTGCAGGCCAGGGAAGATCGCCGAGTTGATCGCCTTCTCGTGCTCGGCTTTCATCAGAATGATGCCGCCGCGCGGGCCGCGCAACGTCTTGTGCGTGGTCGAGGTGACGACGTCGGCGTGCGGCACCGGATTCGGGTAGACGCCTGCGGCGATGAGCCCCGCATAGTGCGCCATATCAACCATAAATACCCCGCCGATTTCCTTCGCGACCCGAGCGAAGCGCTCGAAGTCGATCCTGAGTGCGTAGGCCGAGGCGCCGGCGATGATCAATTTGGGTTTATGTTCGCGCGCAAGCGCTTCCATCTTCTCATAGTCGATCTCTTCTTTTTCGTTCAGGCCATAGGCGACGACGTTGAACCACTTGCCGCTCATGTTCAGCGCCATGCCGTGCGTCAGGTGGCCGCCCTCGGCGAGGCTCATGCCCATGATCGTGTCGCCGGGCTTCAAGAAGGCCATGAACACGGCCTGGTTGGCCTGCGAGCCGGAGTTGGGCTGCACGTTGGCGGCCTCGGCGCCGAACAGCGCCTTGACGCGGTCGATCGCGAGCTGCTCGACGATGTCGACGTATTCGCAGCCGCCGTAGTAACGCTTGCCGGGGTAGCCCTCGGCGTACTTGTTGGTGAGCTGCGAGCCCTGCGCCTGCATCACCGCCGGGCTGGTGTAGTTTTCCGACGCGATCAGCTCGATGTGGTCCTGCTGGCGGCGGTCTTCCTGCTGGATCGCAGCCCAGAGGTCGGGATCGGTTTTGGCGAGGGTGTCTTGGCGGTTGAACATGGCAAAGGGGCAGGGCTTGAGAGGCGGCGATTTTATCACGCGGCGGTTTCGTCGAAGCGGCTCGTATAATCGGCGAAAAACCGAGACCGAGCATGCAAAGACGAGATTTTCTGAGCGGCGCCGGCATCGCCGCCGTGCTGCCCCTGAGCGCACACGCAGCGACCGAGCCTGTCGTCCGCTGGCGCCTCGCGTCGAGCTTTCCGAAGAGCCTCGACACCATTTACGGGGCGGGCGAGACGCTGGCCAAGCGCGTCGCAGCGCTGACCGGCGGAAGGTTCCAGATCCGCGTCTTCGCCGGCGGCGAACTCGTGCCCGGCCTGCAGGTGCTCGACGCGGTCGGCAATGGCACGGCCGAATGCGGCCACTCGGCGGGCTACTACTACGTCGGCAAGAACCTCGCGCTCGCCTTCGACACGGCGGTCCCCTTCGGCCTAACGGCGCGCCAGCAGAACGCGTGGATGTACGCGGGCGGGGGCATCGAGGCCTTGCGCAAGCTCTACGCCAAGTACAAGGTCCTGCAGTTTCCCGGCGGCAACACCGGCACCCAGATGGGCGGCTGGTTCAGGAAGCCGATCAAATCGCTCGCCGATCTGCGCGGTCTCAAGATGCGCATCCCGGGCATAGGCGGGCAGATCATGGCCAAGCTGGGCGCGGTTCCGCAGACCCTGCCGGGCGGCGACATCTACCCCGCGCTCGAACGCGGCGCGCTCGATGCGGCGGAATGGGTCGGGCCCTACGACGACGAGAAGCTCGGCTTCCACAAGATCGCGAAGCACTACTACTACCCCGGCTGGTGGGAGGGTGGGCCGCAGCTCTCCTTCTACGTCAACCAGACCGCGTGGCAGGCCCTGCCCGAGCTCTACCGCCAGGCCTTCGAGGTCGCGGCGGCCGAAGCCAATCAGCTGATGCTCGCGCAGTACGACGCCAAGAATCCGCCGGCCCTGTTGCGGCTGGTCGGGCAGGGCGTCAAGCTTCATCCCTACCCCAAGGACGTGATGCTCGCGGCGCGGCGCGCGACCTTCGAACTCTACGAAGCCGAAGCGAGGACGAATGCCGGCTTCGCCGCGATCTACCGGCCGTGGAAAGCCTTCCGCGATACCGAATTCCAGTGGTTCAAGGTGAACGAAGCGGCTTACGCCAACTTCAACTACTACGTGAAGTGACCCGCATTCCAGGAGCAAACATGAATCGACTCGACCAACTGATCAGCACCTTCGACCTGGGTCTGCGCACCGTTTTCGCGACGCCGCATGCGGGCCGCCCCTATCCCGGCAGTCCGCAGGAGGCGGAGATGAGCGAAACCGAGCGCGCGCGTGCCGCCGCACTCATGCGCGTCAACCATGTCGGCGAGGTGTGTGCGCAGGCGCTCTACGCGGGCCAGGCGCTCACCGCGAAAAACGAGCAGGTGCGCGTCGAGCTCGAACGCGCCGCGCGCGAGGAAACCGATCATCTGGCGTGGTGCGAGCAGCGCATCAAGGAGCTCGGCGGCCGCAAGAGCCTGCTCAATCCGCTGTGGTTCGGCGGCGCGCTGGGCATCGGCGTCGTCGCCGGCCTGCTCGGCGACAAATGGAATCTCGGCTTTCTCGCCGAAACCGAGCGTCAAGTCGAAGCGCATCTTGATGGGCATCTGCAAAAACTTCCCGAAGCCGACGCCAAGAGCCGCGCCGTCGTCGAGCAGATGAAGGTCGACGAAGCCCGGCACGCGCAGACCGCGGTCGCGCAGGGGGGCGCGCCCTTGCCCTTCCCCGTGAAATGGGCAATGCGTCTGGCTGCCGACGCGATGCGGCAGACGGCCAGCCGGATCTGAGCGCCGGGTTTTTCGAGCGCGGGCGGCCGTTTTTACGCCCCGCTGAACTTCGTGCTCAACGCCTCAATTAATCCACCCATTCCTCGGCATCGGCCTATGATGAGGCGGTGTCGGTCGGCTCGGAATTTCCGTCCCACCGTCCAGACCCCTGCAAGGAGACTCAGCATGGCAAAAGGCCAGTTACGCGGCAACAAGGAAGCCAAGAAGCCGAAGAAACCGAAACAGCTCGTCGTTCCGGTCGGCTCGTTCATCACGCCGCCCAAGGCGCCCGCCCCGGTGAAAAACCGGCATTGATCGCCGATGCCGCGTGCGTCAAGCGCCACCTTCGAGGTGGCGTTTTTACGTCCGGCGTTTCAGCATCGAGCGCTGTACCGCTCCGCCCGACCGGTCCTAGGGGAAGTAATATTTCGCGGCCCGGGTCGAGGAGCTGCGGGACGGGGGCAGACTGGGCGACAATGGCAGGCTCCGGCTGGCTCGATCGAGGCGGCGAAACGGCGGCACAGGACGCCAGGCTTTGGGTGGAATCGTACAAATGAAATCGCTGACGGGTAGGGGCTCGATACTGGATCGTCTGATCCGGGCGCTCGGCGGCAAGAGGGGGGTGCGCAGGGAGGTCGAGCGCAGCGGGCTCTTCGCGTCCCGAACGCAGGAGGCGGCGTTTCGCAGGCTGGAGGCGGCGGCGCCGCTCGTCACCGAGGCGCACCACGCGCCGGTTCACGTCGTGACGCATTCGAGCACGCCGCTCGCGCTGAACAGTCCGTCGATCGTGCGGCGCGAGGCGATACTGGGGCGGAACACGCGGGTCGCCGGATACGTGTTCACCCTGGTGTACCAGGCCAATGCGCGGGTGCAGGCCTCCAGCGTCAGCGTGCAGCGCCTCTATGATCAGGTGCTGCTGCGCAATCTGCAGGCCATCGGTGGCCGCCGCCTG
>CBJMYK010000167.1:0-4202 GCA_966433795.1 uncultured Thiobacillus sp.
GGCGGAGCGGAACCGCTACCTCGGGCGCATCTCGCGCCCCCTGCTCGCTCGCATTCTTCGCTCGCCCGAGGGCGTAGGCCGGTTGTCGATGGCGGAATGGGACACCCTTGTGCGACAGGCGCGCGCCGCAGGTTTGCTCGCACGCCTCGCGCACCGCATCCGCACCGAAGGTATGGCCAACACCCTGCCGAGCGTCGTGCGCTGGCATTTCGACGCCGCGGAAACGCTGGCTGCCAAGCAGCGAACCGCCGTGTGCTGGGAACTGCGGCAGATTGCACGCGCCCTGCGTGCCCTCGACGGTCCGGTCGTGGTGCTCAAGGGCGCGGCCTACGTCGCCGCGGACCTCGCGGCAGCCCAGGGGCGGCTGTTCAACGACATCGACATCCTGGTCCCGCGGGCTGCACTCGCCGACGCCGAATCCTCGCTGATGCTCGCCGGCTGGCACGCGACCGGGCTGTCCGAGTATGACAAGCGCTATTACCGCCGCTGGATGCACGAGATTCCCCCGCTCAAGCACGTGCAGCGCGACACCGTTCTCGATGTCCACCACGCGATCCTGCCCGACACCGCGCGCTATCACCCGGACTCGAGCCTGCTGCGTAGCCGCATCGTGCCGGTAGAAGGCCTGCCGGGTATCCATGTACTGAGTGCGGAAGACCGCATCCTCCACTCCGCCACGCATTTGTTCCATGACGGCGAATTGCCGCACGGGCTGCGTGATCTGAGCGATCTCGACCTGCTGCTGCGCGATGCGACAGGCGATTTCTGGGTCCGCCTGGTCGCGCGCGCCGAGCAACTCGAACTCAGCCGGTCGCTCTTCTACGCGCTGCGTTATCTGCGTTACTTCCTCGACACGCCGGTCCCGGCGTCCGCGCTGGCCGCGCTCGATGTCGCTGCGCCCAACCGCGCCACACTCGCGATCATGGATCGAATTTTCGTCCGTGCGCTGGCTCCGACCCATGCGAGTTGTGCGGACGCCTTCACGCCCGCCGCGCGATTCGCGGCCTTCGTGCGCGCGCACTGGCTGCGCATGCCGGCTCACCTGTTGATCCCGCATCTGGTCCACAAGGCCTTCATCAGCCCCTCTCGCCGCACGCCCAAGACCGCTTGACGTCGGTTTTGGCGTGCGTATAATTCCCGACTATTCCAGTCAAGTATTCAGGAGCGCTTCATGACCCCCCTCGATCGCATCCGCGAGCAAGTCACCAACAACGCCATCGTTCTGTACATGAAAGGCACGCCGCAGTTTCCGCAGTGCGGTTTCTCGTCCCGCGCAGCTCAGGTCTTGCAGGCCTGCGGCGTAAAGGATTTTCTGGCCGTCAACGTCCTGGCCGACCCGGAAATCTTCGAGAACCTGAAGTATTACGCGAACTGGCCGACCTTCCCCCAGCTCTACGTCAAGGGCGAGCTGATCGGCGGGTCCGACATCATGATCGAGATGTACCAGAAGGGCGAAATCCAGAAACTGCTCGAAGAAGCGCAAGCCGCCTGACAGCGGAGCTGCTCAGCAAAAACGCCGACCCGGGGTCGGCGTTTTTTTATGCCTCGCCCACGCGTCTCACCTGGGCTCGTCGGCCGCGCCGTCCAAACCGAGTTCGTGGATTTTTCGGGTCAGGGTATTGCGGCCCCATCCGAGCAGATGCGCGGCCTCGATGCGGCGCCCGCCGGTATGTCGCAGCGCGACTTCGATCAGCGTCTTCTCGTAGCCTCGGGTGAGATCGTCGAGTATCGACGCCTCGCCCTGCGCCAAGCGGGCGCTGGCCTCGGCGGCCAGGCTCTGCAGCCAATTGCCGGCCGCCGGCTCCGCGCCCGACTGCATCAAATCGGTCGGCAGATCGCCGACTTCGACCACCTGCCCGGGCGCCATGACGGTCAGGTAGTGGGCGACGTTTTCAAGCTGCCGTACGTTGCCGCTCCACGACAGGCCGACCAGCGTCTTCATCGCAAGATCCGAAATGCCCTTCACCTCGACGCCGAGCTCCCGCGCGCTTTTCTGCAGGAAATGCCGCACGAGCAGCGGAATATCCTCGCGGCGTTCGCGCAAGGCGGGCAAGCGCAGACGGATCACGTTCAGGCGGTGAAACAGGTCTTCGCGGAACAAGCCCTGGCGCACCCGCTCCTCGAGATCCTGATGGGTGGCCGCGATCACTCTGACGTTGACCTTCATCGGCGTATGGCCGCCGACGCGGTAGAACTGCCCGTCCGACAGCACCCGCAGTAGACGGGTCTGCAATTCGGCCGGCATGTCGCCGATCTCGTCCAGGAACAATGTCCCGCCATCCGCCTGTTCGAAGCGACCTCGGCGCTGCGCCGCAGCGCCGGTAAAAGCGCCGCGCTCGTGGCCGAAGAGTTCGGATTCGAGCAGGTCGCGCGGGATCGCAGCGGTATTGAGCGCGATGAACGGCCCGCTCGCGCGCGGACTGTGGCGGTGCAGCGCGCGCGCGACGAGCTCCTTGCCACTGCCCGACTCGCCGGTGATCAACACCGTGGCGTGCGAGTGGGCGAGTCGGCCGATCGCGCGGAACACCTCCTGCATCGCCGGCGCCTGGCCGAGCATTTCGGGCACTGGCGCGTCGCTGCTCGCCGGCACGTCGCGGCTCGCGTTCTCCGCCAGCGCGCGATTAACCAGGTCGAGCGCCTGATCGACGTCGAAAGGCTTCGGCAGATATTCGAAGGCGCCGCCCTGAAACGCCGCGACCGCGCTGTCGAGATCGGAATACGCGGTCATGATGATGACCGGCACCTTGGGCAGGCGCTCCTTCAACGCCTGCAGCAGCTCGAGCCCCGACACCCCCGGCATGCGAATGTCCGAGAGCACGGCGCTCGGCTGGCTGCGCTCGAGTTCGCGGAGCGCGTCGGACGCCGAGCTGAAGGTCATGCAGGCGATCGCTTCCCGCAGCAGAGCCTTTTCGAGCACCCAACGGATGGAGCGGTCATCGTCAATGATCCAGACAGGGTTCGATTTCGACATGGTTCAGGCGGGCAAGGGGAGAAAAATTGAAAAGACGGTCCGCCCGGGGCGACTTTCGCAGTCGATCGTCCCGTGGTTTTGCGAAACCAGCGTCTGTGCGACCGCGAGCCCGAGCCCGCTGCCGCCCTCGCGGCCGGACACCAGCGGGAAGAAGATCTGGTCCCGGATCTCATCGGGGATGCCAGGACCGTTGTCGATGATCTCGACGCGCATGCCCAGCTGGTAGCGCCGGCTCTCGAGCGTGATCTGGCGCGCGACGCGCGTCCGGAAGACCAGTTCCCCCTGGCCGTGCCCATGCCCGTTACCGTGCCCATGCCCGTTACCGTGCATTGCCTGCACGGCGTTGCGGGCGATGTTGAGCGTCGCCTGGATCAACTGCTCCGCGTCGCCGCGAATTTCCGGCAGGCTCACGTCGTAGTCGCGGCGCAGGCTGACCCCCGGGGTCTCCGCGAGAATGAGGCTGCGTACGCGCTCCAGCACCTCGTGGATGTTCACTGCACCAAAATGCGGCACCCGATGCGGCGTGAGCAGGCGCTCCATCAGCGACTGCAGCCGGTCCGATTCCTTGATGATGACCTGGGTGTACTCCCGCAGGCTTTCGCGCGGCAGTTCGTGCTCAAGCAATTGCGCTGCACCACGGATGCCGCCGAGCGGGTTCTTTATCTCGTGCGCGAGGTTGCGCAAAAGCTCGCGATTGGCCTCCTGCTGCAAGCGCGCCTGCTCGAGTCGCGCGATGCGCAACTGCGGGTCGACCGCACGCATCTCGATCAGCACGCCATAGCGCGGGCACTCGAGCGGCGACACGCTGCAGCCCAGGCGGATCGGGGGATGGCCGCTCGCGACGACGTCGAGTTCGTATTCGACGACGGTTTCCTGCTGCGTGCGCGCGGTCTCGATCGCCGCAAGCAATTCGGGGCTGCGCTCGAAAAGCGTCGTCGCTTCGCCGCCGGCCAGGAGCACGCCCGACACGCCGAGCAGCGTCTCGGCGGCGGGATTCACATACACGATCGAGCCCGCGCCGTCGAGAATCATGGCGCCCGTGGACAGGAATTCCAGTCCGGCATACTCGGATGAAGAGAAGGGCGGCATGCTCATGCGCTCACTCGAAGCACTGATTGTGCCAGAGCCTGCGGCCGAACTGCCGAATGCGGTGCGCGTCGGCCGGCGTCACGCGCGCCGGCGATGTCTGCGCTATTTCAGGTTCGCGAGTTCGCGCTGAATCGCCGAGACG
>CBJMYK010000168.1:0-4152 GCA_966433795.1 uncultured Thiobacillus sp.
AAACTGGAACTGCCCAAGCCGGCCGCGACGCCCGCCGACCCGCGCTTCGACCTGGCCGTCAGCGGTGCGCCCGCGCAGGAGGTATTCCTGGCCATCGTGTCCGGCACGCGCTACAGCATGCTGGTGCATCCGGAAGTGGCCGGGACGATCTCGGCGAACCTCAAGAACGTGACCGTTCCCGAGGCGCTGTCGGCGATCCGCGAGCTCTATGGCTACGAGTACACGCTGGAGGGGCGCCGGGTCATGGTCCAGCCGCTGACACCGCAGACCCGAATCTTCAAGGTCAACTATCTCGCCGGGACGCGCGCCGGCGCGTCGGACACGCGGGTGATTTCGGGTTCGGTCAGCGCGGCCTCGGGCAGCGGCGGCACTGCCGGAAGCGGCGGGGGCAGCAGCCAGCAATCGCTCGAAACGAGCAAGATCAGCACTGCGCTCAATTCCGATTTCTGGGGCGAACTCAAGATGGCGCTCGACGCCATCGTCGGTGAGTCGGGCAAAGTCATCCTGAGTCCGCAGTCGGGCGTCGTCGTCGTGAAGACCCCACCGCGGACGATGCGCGAAGTCGAGCGCTTCCTCAAGGCGACGGCGCTCGCCGTCGAGCGCCAGGTCATGCTCGAGGCGAAGATCATCGAGGTGCAGCTCAACGACGGCTTCCAGACCGGGATCAACTGGTCGGTCCTGCACGACGGGCGGCACAAGTACTCGGCCGGGGCGAATACGGGCAATATCGATCTGCTGACCGGCGCCGTCGCAGGCTCGCTCGGAGACGTGCTCGGCAGCGGCCTCCCGGCTGCATCGGGGACGTCGGGCGGAATTTTCGGCCTGGCTTTTCAGACCAAGAGTTTCGCCGCGCTGATCAATTTCCTCGAGACCCAAGGCTCCGTCCACGTGTTGTCGAGCCCGCGCATCGCCGCGCTCAACAATCAAAAGGCGGTGCTCAAGGTCGGCACCGACGACTTCTTCGTGACCAACGTTTCGACGACCAGCAACACCGGCGGCGCCGGCACGACGACGACCCCGAGCGTGACCCTGCAGCCCTTCTTTTCGGGGATCGCGCTCGACGTCACGCCGCAGATCGACGAGCGCGGGCGCATCACCTTGCACGTGCGCCCGTCGGTCAGCGTGGTGACCGAAAAAATCAAGAACATCGACGCCGGCGCGGCCGGAAGCCTCACGTTGCCGCTCGCATCAAGCGCGGTCTCGGAAACCGACAGCGTGGTCCAGGTCGAGGACGGCCGCATCGTCGCGATCGGCGGCATGATGAAACAGTCGTTCGACAATAGCGCGAACCGGGTTCCGGGCGTCGGCCGGGTGCCGCTACTCGGCTATTTCTTCGGCAACACCGCGCGCAGCGCGAACAAGAGCGAACTCGTGATTCTGATCAAACCCACTGTCATCGATAGCCACGAAGACTGGGAGAGCGACGCCGAAGCGACGCGCACGCGTCTCGAGAAACTCGAGCGTCAAGCCGCAATGCCGTGACTGCGCCAGCGACCTCGGCGCCTGCAGACCGCTTGATCGCCCGGTCCGACGGGTGCGGCAAGACCGTCACTGCGAGCGCGGGCCTGTCTTATCTGGCCCATTTCGGCTTGAGTGAAGCGCCGTTTCGACTCACGCCCGACACGGATTTCTTTTTCGCCTCGCCGCCGCACCAGGAGGCGCTCAACACGCTTCTTTACGCGCTCGAAAACGGCGAAGGCTTCATCAAAATCGTCGGCGCCGTGGGCACCGGCAAAACGCTCTTGTGCCGGATGCTGTTGGCTTCGCTGCCCCCGAGTTGCCAGGCGGCCTATCTGCCGAATCCGGCGCTCGACCCGGCCGGAATTCTGGCCGGGGTGGCCGACGAACTCGGCATCCCACCTGGCAGCGCGAACGGCTACAGCGTACACAAGGCCATCCAGTCGCGCTTGCTCGCCTTGGCTCAATGCGATATCCATGTTGTTCTGATCGTCGACGAGGCGCAGGCGATCCCGCTCGACAGCCTGGAGACCCTGCGTCTGCTGTCGAATCTCGAAACCGAGAAACGCAAGCTGCTGACGATCGTCCTGTTCGGCCAGCCGGAGCTCGACGCGCGGCTCGACGCGGTTCCGCAACTCAAGACCCGTATCAGTTTCCACGAGCGCTTGCGGCCCTTCAAGCGCGACGAGATGGCGGCTTACCTCGAGCATCGCATCAGCCGTGCGGCCCAGTCGGCCGCGACTGCGGTGCGCTTCACGCCAGGGGCGCTGCGTGCGCTGTTCGCGGCGAGCGCGGGAGTACCGCGTATCGCCAACGTCATCGCACACAAGGCGCTGCTGCTCGCCTACGGCCGCGGCCTGCAACGCGTCGGCCTGCGCGAGGTGCGGGGGGCGGCGCGCGATACCGCCAAGGCATCGCCGCGTGCGCACCGGTGGCACGCGCGCCTCGGGATTGTCGTGCTGCTTGCCGGTGCGACGATGGCCGCACTGTATCTTGCGGTATAGAACGCATTCTTCTGCGGAGTCAGTGCCATGAGCATCATCAACCAGACGCTGCGCGAACTCGACGCCCGCCAGCCCTCGCGCAGCGCGGCGCTGACGCGATCGCCCGCCGTGGTCCGTCGGGGCGGCCAGCGCGTCGCGGTCGCCGCGTTCGCGCTTCTTCCCGTCGTCGCAGCCCTGGCTTGGCTGACGGCGACGGAGCGCGGCGACGGCGCGCAGACGAGGGCAAATCACGCCGAGCCCCGCCGCAGCGGGTCGCGTGCGGCGCCGCACACCGTGCCAGCGATCCCGGTCGCCGCTGAGGTCGCCGTGCCGCTGCGGATGGCGGCTGCGGCGGTGCCCCCGCGCAGCGATACCGTCGCGGTCGCCGCGGCGATTGCCGAACCCGCGCCCGCGGAAAGCTCGGAAGCGGAGGCCCCCCCACCGCCGCAGGAGGCATCGGTGCCCGCGCCGACGGCGCGCCCGAATCGAACCGCCGCGCCGTCCGATTCGGCGCGCGATGCGCTTATCCGCAAGGACTTCAGCCGGCCGCGCGCCGAGGAGGAGGCCGAGACGCGCTATCGCAAGGCGCTGGCGTTCGCGCGCAGCGGCCGCGAAGTCGAGGCGCGCACGCTGCTCGACGAAGCGGTCCGGCTCGCCCCCCGGCACGTCGCCGCGCGCCAGCTCCTGGCGACCTCGCTCCACGAAGCCGGGCGCGCCGGCGAGGCCGAAGCCGTCCTGACCGCCGGCTATCGTAGCGCGCCCGACAACCCCTGGTTCGCGCTGAGCCTGGCGCGCCTGCAAGCAGAGCGCGGCCACGTCGAGGCGGCCGTCGCGACCCTGCTCGACGGTATCGACAACCGTGCGGTCGACGCCGAGTATCGCGCGACCCTGGCGGCGCTCCTCCTGCGCCTTGACCGCCCCGGGGAGGCAGCACGGCAATATGAGGAATCGCTGCGAGTCGAGCCGGAGCGCGGGCGATGGTGGATGGGACTGGGGCTTGCGCTGGAGGGGGAGGGCAAGACCGCCGCCGCGCGTACCGCCTACGGCCGGGCGCTGGCAACGCGTGACCTGCCGGAAAAGCTGGTCGAATTTGTGCGGACGAAGGTCGAGCATCCGTGAGAGGTGCTTGGGAAGCCTGTTCGGCCCGAGTCGCGCACACTGTGTTGTAACGGTACAACGCAATTTCCCCGGAATCGAAGAAAATGAATCGCTTGTGGTTTTCCGGTGCCGATTTGCTAGAATTCCGCGCGTCGGCTGGATCACAAGTCCCGGACCGATCTCTGGTGTGGGTTTTTATCTACGTACGTATAAGTAAAGGGAAATCAAAATGAAATATTCCGTTCTCCTGGCTGCTCTGCTGGCTGCTTCGATGACCGCTTGCGGCCAAAAAGAAGAAGCTGCTGCACCTGCCGAAGCGCCTGCTGCTGAAGCGCCTGCTGCCGAAGCGCCCGCAATGGAAGCGCCTGCTGCTGAAGCGCCCGCTCCGGAAGCGCCTGCTGCCGAAGCGCCCGCTACTGAAGCGCCTGCCGCTCCTGCTGGCGAAGCGCCCGCAGAACCCGCTCCCGCCCAGTAATTTCGGGTCAGGGAACACGAAAAAACCGGCCTTCGGGCCGGTTTTTTTATGGGCGCAGGAACCGATCGATGCGAACTAGCGCCTCTTCGAGCCGTGCTGTCGGGTGGGGGTAGGGAGAGGCGAGATGCGGGGTGGGGC
>CBJMYK010000169.1:0-4149 GCA_966433795.1 uncultured Thiobacillus sp.
CGCTCGGTGAAGCAGTTCAGCACCTCGCAGGCCTGGTCGCGCTCGAGGTGGACGAGAATCGTCGCGATCGTCTGGGGATGTTCGTTGTGGATGAGGTCGGCGACCGATTCCGCGTCCATCCACTTCAGGCTTTCGATGCCGCTGGCGTCGCCGCCGCCGCCGAGGATGCGATTGAGCAGCGACGACGCCTTGTCGTCGCCGAGTGCCTTCCTGAGTACCGTGCGGATGTAGTCGTTGGAGTCGAGCCCGAGAGAAGAATTCTGGTCGACGACGACATTGAAGTGATGCAGCACCGTCTCGACCTCTTCCTGCGGGATGGTCTTCAGCGCCGTCATGGCCTCGCCGAGTTTCTGTACCTCGCGCGGGCCGAGATACTTCATCACTTCCGACGCCCCTTCCTCGCCGAGCGCGAGCATCAGGATTGCGCCCTTGGTAATGCCGCTGAGCTCAGTCATTGTTGGCGACCCAGGTCTTCACGATGTTGGCGACGACGCGCGGGTCCTCGTTGGCGAGCTTCTGCGCGCGCGACAGGTTCTCCTGGTAGTTGCGCTGGCCGGGAAGGGCGGCGCGCTCGTCGGTCGCGAGTTGCTCCAGGTGCAGGGTGTGGTTGGGCGCGGCCAACGCCTGCTGCTCGGACATCTTCTTCAGCAGGGGCTTGGCCACTTTCAGGTAGAGCAGGAGCAGCGCGATGCCCATCAGCAGGTACTTGCCCACGCTGCGTGCGATGTCGAAGTATTCGGCGTACTCGGGCTGCTTCCAGAACGGCGGTTGGGGGAGGTCTTCCTCCTGGGCGCTGGCAAAGGGGCTGTTGACGACGTTGACGGTGTCGCCGCGCGCCTGGTTGTAGCCCATCGCTTCCTTGACCAGATTCGTGATCTGGGTTTTCTCGGCTTCGCTCAAGGGCTTCATGGCGACCTTTCCGGCCTTGTCGACGGTCTTCTTGTAGTTGACGACGACCCCGACCGACAGCCGCTTGAGGCCGCCGCCCGCCTGCTGGACGTACTGGATCGTCTTGTCGACTTCGTAATTGACCGTCGCGTCCTTGCGCGTGCTCGTCGCAGGCTGCGCCGCCGCCGCGGGTGCCGGCGTCGCCTGGCCGGGCACCGTGATCGGTGCGGTCGCGGGCGCGGGCGGCTGATTGGTCAGCGCGCCGGGTACGCCGGCGGGGTTCGCCGAGCCATTGAGCGATTCGCTCGTCTGCTGGCTGCGGATCGCCATCGCGTCGGGGGTCTGGTTCGGCTTGTACGATTCGACGGCCTGCTCGCTGCGCGAAAAATCGACGTCCGCGGTCGCTTCGGCGCGCACGTTGCCGGGGCCGACGATCGGCGTGATGATCGATTCGATGCGCTGGACGACGTCCTGCTGCAGCTCCTGCACGTATTTGATCTGGCTCGGATCCATGCCATTGACGCGCGGGGCCTTGCCGGCGTCGGACAGCAGATTGCCGTTCTGGTCGACGACGGTGACGTTCTTGGTCGCGAGTTCGGGCACGCTGCTCGCAACCAGGTGAACGATCGCGCTGACCTGCTGCGGATCGAGGGCGCGGCCGGGGTGAAGATTGAGCAGTACGGAGGCGGTCGGCTGTTTCTGTTCGGAAACGAAAATCGAGTCCTTGGGCAGGGCGAGGTGCACGCGCGCAGCCTGCACGGCCGAGACCGATTCGATCGATCGTGCGAGTTCGCCTTCCATCGCGCGCTGGAAATTGACCTGTTCGACGAACTGCGAGGCGCCGAGCCGTTGGTTCTCCATCAGCTCGAATCCGACGTTGCCGCCCTTGGGCAGGCCTTGCGAGGCGAGCTTCAGACGCGCGTCGTGCACGCGGTCGGCCGGCACCAGCACCGCGCCGCCGCCTTCGGCGTATTTGTAGGGGACGTTCATTTTTTCCAGCTCGGCGACGATCGCGCCGCCGTCGCGGTCGCTGAAGTTCGAGAACAGCACGCGATACTCGGGCTGCTGGCCCCACATCCAGACCGCAGCCATCACCGCGACCGACGCGGCGACGCCGAGCATCAACAGGATTTTTCGCCCGCCGGCCGTGCGGGTAAATTCCATGACGTTCCCCGGAACCACCATTTCACCTGCTACCGCCATCTCGTTGTCCTCGTGTTCTTGTCCTGCGTTCCCCACGGCGTGCGTTTTCCGGTTTGCTGCCCGTCGCGTCGCCTTCGAGGAATTTCGCTATGTGAACGCATTATCGGCACGGCCCGCACTTTCAATCAGCGGAATAGAAGGCCGTTTTCGGCGCTTATCGGCCTTATGCCTTGATCGGGCGCTGATAAGGTGACAGCGTGAAAAACCGCCGATGCAGGCGGCAGGATGAACAAGGAGGTCAGGATGAGCATCGGCGGAATCGACACGAGCCGAATCGAGGCGATGGTGGCGCAGCTCAGGGCGGCGGCGGCCCAGGCGACGCCTGGGGCGGGAGCGGCCTCGCCGGTCGAACAGACGACCAGCCGCGTGAGCTTCGAATCGCTGCTCAAATCCTCGCTCGACCAGGTCAACGAGGTTCAGCAGCAGTCGAGCGCGCTGGCGCAGCGTTTCGCCATGGGCGACAGCACGGTCAGCCTGTCCGACGCGATGATTTCGCTGCAGAAATCGAGCATCGCCTTTCAGCAGACGGTGCAGGTCCGCAACAAGCTCGTCGCGGCCTATCAGGAAATCATGAACATGGGCGTGTAAGCCGGCGTCCGCAAGCCACCCCTCGCAAAACCCCGCATGGCCGCGGTTTTGCGTCGCCGAACCGCAATCGGTCGGCGGCGCGCCTTACAGGGCGATCAGCGCGCGGGATTCAAGGCCTGGCGCAAGGCCTCGGCCAGGTCCTCGGCGACGAACTTCGCCACGTAGGCGTCGGCGCCGACCTTGCGGACATGCGCTTCGTTGGTCGACCCCGTCAGCGACGAATGGATGACCACGGGGATCGAAGCGAAGCGAGCGTCCTGCTTGATGTTGCGGGTCAGCGTGAAGCCGTCCATCTCCGGCATTTCGAGGTCGGTCAGGACCAGCGCGACGCGGTCGCGCACGGTCTTGCCTTCGCCCTCCGCGGCTGCTGCGATCGCCTGCAGCTGGTCCCATGCTTCCTTTCCTGTCTTGCACATGATGTAGGGCAGTCCCATTGCCTCGAGCCCCTGTTCGATCATCGTCCGCGCGATCAGCGAATCGTCGGCAGCGAGAATCACGGTCCCCGGTTTCATGTCGACGTGTGCACCGAGCGTCGCCGGATCGATGTCGTTGTCTTGCCCTGGCATGACGTTGCGCAGAATGGTCTCGACGTCGAGCACCTGAGCCAGGCGCTGGCTGTTGTCGCCGTCGAGGCGTGCGATGCTCGTGACCATGCCGCCAGCGGCGCTGCCCTCGGCCGACAGCACCTGGCGCCAGTCGAGACGCACGATGTCTTCGACCGCTTCGACGGCGAACGCCTGGGTGCTGCGCGCATATTCGGTCACGAGCAGAATGTTGAGGCCGGTGCGCGGAACGCAGCCTGCGACCGCGGGAAGATCGATCACCGGCAGGATCTGGCCGCGCAGGTCGACCACACCCATCATGTGCGGCGGCGAGCCGGCGACCGCCGTGATCGTCGGCATCGGCAGGATTTCGCGGATCTTGAACACATTGATGCCGAACAACTCGCTGCGGTCGCCGTCGTCGCCGAGCCGAAAGAGCAGTAGCTCGAGTTTATTGGAACTCGTGAGGTTGGTTCTTTCGTCTATCTCTTGCTGGATCGTTTGCATGACCGGCTTTCCTTGAGTGTTTTTACGGGTGGCGCGGGATTACAGGCTGTTGCGCCGTGCGCGCTCGATATTCATGACGAAGCGCTGCAGGTGCGCGGCCATATCGTTGGGCAGGTCGACGAATTTGCAGCCCAGGCGGGTCTGGAAGCTGCCGTTCTGCAGCCGGATTTGCGCCGAGTTGCGGATCTCCAGGGTGGTGACGACCACGTCGGTTTCGGGGAGCAGCAGCCGGCACCCGCGGAGCAGCCGACCGCTTTCGGTGCCGAGGCGCGCGCCGATGTCGGTCAGCGCGACGCCGCCGCAGCCGATGTCGACGAGGTGCGTCGTGATCTGTTCTTTGCTTTCTTCCCAGGGCGAGGGAACGATGCACTTGACCGGGTTGGCGATTGGCAGCGGAACCCGGAAGTGTTCGCGTCGCTGC
>CBJMYK010000170.1:0-4149 GCA_966433795.1 uncultured Thiobacillus sp.
AAGTGCTCCGCCATAGCCTGTTCAACCTCCAATCCGACCGGCGCGCCTTCCAGGTCGCCGAGCAGCACTACGATATCGGCAACGACGTCTTCGTCGCGATGCTCGATCCGACGATGAGCTATTCCTGCGGCTACTGGGACGGCGCGGGCAGCCTCGTCGAGGCGCAGCAGAAAAAGCTCGACATGATCTGCCGAAAACTCGAATTGAAGCGCGGCGAAGTGCTGCTCGAGATCGGCTGCGGCTGGGGCGGGCTCGCGCGTTTCGCGGCCGAGCACTATGGCGTCGAAGTGGTCGGCATCACGGTGTCGAAGGAACAGCAGAAGCTCGCGCGCGAGCGCTGCGCGGGGCTGCCGGTTTCGATCGAGCTCATGGACTATCGCGACCTCAGCCGGAAATTCGACAAGATCGTTTCGGTGGGAATGTTCGAGCACGTCGGTCCCAAAAACTATCGGGCCTATTTCGATATCGCGCACCGCGCGCTCAAGAACGACGGCCTCTTCCTGCTGCATACGATCGGCAGCGCCGTCACCGTGGCGAAGACCGATCCATGGATCGACCAGTACATCTTCCCCAATGGCAAGCTGCCGTCGGCCCGCGAGATCGCAGCCGCGGTCGAGGGCCGTTTCCTGATCGAAGACTGGCACAACTTCGGCCCCGACTACGACCGGACGCTGATGGCGTGGTGGGAGAACTTCGACGCCGCCTGGCCTGAGCTGCGAGGCGAGTACGGCACACGCTTCTACCGCATGTGGAAGTACTACCTGATGAGTTGCGCCGGCTTCTTCCGCTCGCGCCAGGGCCAGTTATGGCAGATCGTCCTGAGCAAACCGCAGCGCGCACAGGCCTATCGCTCGGTACGTTGACCCCCTAGAAGAAAACGCCCGCCGGCTTGAGGTGGGCACAGACGACGGCGCCAGCGACCTGCCGCTTTGCCTGCAAGACGAGACGACATGAATTTTCCGACCCATTATCTGCGCCCCGGCGAGGGCCAGGTGCTCAAAAACACCGCGCCGTGGCTGGTGTACGGCTGGCAGACACGCGACGGCATGTTCACCGCACTCGACGGTCGCAAATACCCAGCGGAACTCGCCGTGCCGATCGGTTCGCCAATTGACGACGACGGGGCGGCCGTGGCCGAGACCTAACTTCAGCCCGTCGGCGGCGGCCGCGCTACTCGAGCGCGAGTGTCGCGCAGCCGCGTCGTTTCGCGGGGCCGCCTTCCACGCGGCGATCGTGCGGAGTGGCCTGGCGCGGCGCGGCAGCGGTGTGCGCCGATGCCGTCTTCCGCAGCCACCGGGTTCGCTCCCGGATTCTCGCGAGCGCCGCCGTGGCGTTGTACTCAGGCGGCGTCGTGGTAAGCGTGATAGACGGTGTCCATGTCGATCTTCTTCATTTGCAGCATGGCCCGCATCGCGCGTTGACACTTGTCGGAGCCCGGGTCGCCGACCCACTCGGGGAGGGCCCGGGGGATCACCTGCCAGGACAGCCCGAAGCGGTCCTTCAGCCAGCCGCACTGCTGCGCCCGCTCATCGCCCCCGGCGGCAAGCTGTTCCCAGTAGAAATCGACCTCCTGCTGGTTTTCGCACAGCACCTGAAAGGAGATCGCCTCGTTGAACTGGAAGGCGGGGCCGCCGTTGAGTGCGGTAAAAACCTGACCCTCGATTTCGAATTCCACGAGCATCACCGAGCCCTCGGGACGACCGTGGACTTCGAAGCCTTCCTTGCCGTAGCGCGTGGTGCGGAGGGTGCGCGAATTCTTGAAAATTCCGGTGTAGAAAGTCGCCGCGTCTTCGGCCTGATCGGTGAACCAAAGACAGGGCGTTATTTTCTGGGCGAGTTGCATGGCAAGCTCCTTGGGGTGTCGCGGTGAAGCGCGCGGGGCCGATGACCGCGCGTGACCTCCCGCCTGAGTGGGGTGCGCTGCCATGGTCAGGCACGCGGCCGCGCGGGGTAGCGTGCTGGCGGCGCCGGGACGTGTCGCTGAGGCGTCACCAGGTTTTTATAGCACCCCTGGACAAGCTGACGGCCGCCCCGCGCTGATGTGGCGCAGCAGACGCTCACGTGCATTCGCCGCCGCCGCGCCGCGCGCGGCTGCCTTTACAGGCCGAGTTCGGCGTCGCTCGCGGCGTGCTGGTACTTGTTCCGGGGCGGCCAGGGGCGGGCGCGCCAGTCGGGTTCCGGCGCGAGCGACGAGCGCGTGCGGCCTGGAAGTAGGGCGCCGTTGCCGGCACCGCACGCATAGTCGTAGTAAAGCTTCACCACTTCTTCGCGCGTCACCTGCTGCGCGGCCGGATGGGCGACGCAGGCCGCGATCCAGTCGCCGACGCGCGCATAGTCCTGCGTCGTTGGCAACTCGAAGTCTTCGTAGTATTCGAGGAACCAGAAGCGCTGAAAGAACGGCGTGAACACGGTCTCCGCCCAGCCGAAGGCCTCGAACAGAAACGGCCCCGGCGACGCGTGTTGGCGCAGAAAGGTATCGAGCTGCGCGTATTGCTTGAGCATTTCAGCGCGTAGCGCGTCGCGCCGACCGGCGTCCTGATTCATGAGCCAGGCGTAGCCCGGCGCGATGAATTCGCTCGCCAGCGCCGAGAGCATGTTTTCCACGGCGCGCCGGTAAGGGTCGGCCTGCGTGATTGGCGGGTCCGGGTAGATGTCCTCGAGGTACTGCATGATGACGAGGCTTTCCTTGATGACGTGCCCGTCCGCGGTTTCGAGGATCGGCAAGGTCGTGGTTCCGCACGTCTTGTGCAGCAGCCAGTCGGGACGCGGCTGCGTGAGATCGATCGTGTGGAAGTCGACGTCGCCGCGCCGGCCTTTGAGCGCGAGCAGGATTTCCACGCGTTGGCAGAACGGGCAGACGGGGGCGTAATAGACAGTGGGACGGTCCATGGATTCGACGTGCCTCCGGGTCAGACCTGCGATCGGAACAGTGCCATGCCGTGCTCGAGCAGTTTCTCGGACCATGGCCGCCGTTTCCAGTTGTCGTAACTGATCCTTTCCGATTTCTTCAGGTCGTCCTCGAAGATCTCGATCTGACGCTGCGCGAACGCGTGGTCGTAGATATTGAGATTGGCCTCGTCGTTGAGCCGGAACGAGCGCGAATCGAAATTGGTCGAACCGACCGAGACCCAGACGTCGTCGACGATCATGAGCTTGCAGTGGAACATCGTCGGCCGGTATTCGTACATTTCGGCGCCTGCCTCGAGCAATTTCCCCCAGCGTGCGCGCGACGCCCGGCGTGCCAGCGTGGAATCGGTGTGCCGGCCGGGCATGAGGATTTTCACTTTGACGCCGCGCCCTAGCGCCTGCACGATGGTCTCGACCGACAGGTCGTCGGGGACGAAATAGGCATTGGCGATGTAAACGGTTTCGCGCGCCGCGGCAATCGATAGCAGATACATCAGACGTACGCTTTCGCTGCCTTCGGAGGATGAGCTCTTGAAGACCTGGGCGTAATGCTCGCCCACGGGTTCGAGCGCCGGGAAATAGGCGTCGCCGTGCAATACGGCGCCGCTCGTTTTCATCCAGTTGTCCATGAACGCCGCCTGCATGTGCGCGACGGCCGGCCCTTCGATCCGAAAGTGCGAATCGCGCCAGTGTTCGCCGTCCTGTGCGTGCCCGAGCCAGTTGTCGGCGATGCCGACGCCGCCGGTAAAGCCGACGCGGCCGTCGACCACGAGGAGCTTGCGGTGGGTCCGGTTGTTCATGCGCGCGAGGTGGTACCAGTGCAGCGGGTGGTATTTGAGGATCTCGACCCCGGCGTCCTTCATCAGTTGCAGCAGATCGTCTTCCATCTTGACGCTGCCGGCCCAGTCGACGAGCACATGAACCTTCACGCCCGCCCGTGCGCGTGCCGCGAGTGCCTCGGCAAATTCCTTGCCGATTTCACCCGACCAGTAGATGTAGGTTTCGAAGGTAATCGATTTTTGCGCGGCCCGGATCGCAGCCAGCATCGGCGGAAAAATCTCGTCGCCATTGAGAAGTTCCTTCGCATGATTGCCGGGGACGAGGGGCGGCCCGAGCAGATGGCTCATCGAGCGCAGAAACTGCGGATCGTGGATCGAATAGAGCTCGCCGATCCGGGTCTGGACCTTCTTTTCCCCGGGCAGGAAGTTGAGCGCGATGACGGTCACGAGCACCGAGGCGAGG
>CBJMYK010000171.1:0-4144 GCA_966433795.1 uncultured Thiobacillus sp.
TTCGGGTTATGAGCCCGACGAGCTGCCAGACTGCTCCACCCCGCGCCTGTCGCAAATGAAACTGCGTCAATCGAGAAGCGGAACTATACAAACCATGCTGCGAGACGTCAACCCCCCCCAATCGCCTCGCATTGTCAGGTCAGCCACGCGTCGTGTACGTAGTTGATTTAAAAGCGTTTGTCTACGATCCCAAAACGGGGCTTCGCCAGACGGCCACCCGTTTGCCGCGCCTTTCCGAAAAACTCGAACCAGAAGAGTCGTCCCGCACGGAGGAAAACTGACTAATATCGGGTCTTCCTTCGGCTCGATGAGCGCCGCTCATGCACGTAACCGCCTTCTCCGTTTCCCGCCTACCCCGAATCGAGTTTGGCGCCGGCGCACTGGCGCGACTGCCTGCGATCGTGCAGCGATACGGCTCGCGCGCTCTGCTCGTGACCGGGAAATCGTCATTCGAGCGCTCGCTCTTCTGGCCCGCGCTCATCCACGGATTGCGCGAGCAACAGGTCGACTGGCTACGCCTTGCCGTGCCCGGCGAACCACCCCCGCTTTTCGTCGACCACGCGGTCCGCGAGTTTCAGTTGCGAAATATCGACGTAGTGGTCGGAATCGGGGGGGGGAGCGCGCTCGACGCCGCCAAGGCGATCGCCGGCTTGTTGAAAACCGGGAACTCGGTCATGGATCATCTGGAGGGCGTCGGGCCCGAGCTTCCGTACCGGGGCCCCGCGCTCCCTTTTATCGCGGTGCCGACGACCGCCGGCACTGGGTCGGAGGCGACCAAGAACGCGGTATTGAGCGTACAGGGCCAGGACGGGTTCAAGAAATCGTTTCGGGACGAAAAACTCGTTGCCGAACTCGCCTTGGTCGATCCTGATCTGCTCGCGACGTGCCCCCCCGCCGTCATTGCAGCAAACGGCATGGACGCCTTCACTCAACTGCTTGAATCCTTCGTCTCCAGTAGGGCGGGGCCGTTTACTGATTCGCTCGCCTGGGGCGGCATGAAGGCCGTGCGTGACGGCTTGCTCGCCCTCTTCGCCGACCAAAGCGATCCACGCGCCCGCGAGCGGATGGCCTACGTGGCCTTGGTGTCAGGGATCACGCTTGCCCAAGCCGGCCTTGGCTCGGTGCATGGCCTCGCCGCGCCACTCGGCGCTTTCTTCCCGATCCCGCACGGCGTCGCCTGCGGGACGCTCGTCGCCGCGGCGACCGACACGAACATTGCGAGTCTGCGCGCGCGCGAGCCTGCCCATCCCGTCCTGGAGAAATACGCGCAGGTAGGGCGTTTGCTCAGCAAAGACGCTCGCCTCGCGCCTGCGGACGCACAGGCCAGCCTGGTATCGCTACTCGCCGGGTGGACCCGCGAACTTGGACTTCCAAGCTTGGCGCACTATGGCATGACCCATGCGGACATCCCGCGCGTCGTGGCGCACAGTCGTGGCAGCAGCATGAAGACCAATCCGGTCCATCTTAGTGATGCCGAGCTCGCAACGATCCTCGAGACCCGTATCTGAGACATCTCACTCTCCGTCGGCCGCGCCATACACCCGTTCGGGAGCACAAGCGACCCTTCGGAATGGCTGTAACGGCGGCGCGTTGTTTTCTGTTCTCCTTGCGCTGCGCGCCGCCCGTAGCCGCGTTTCTCTTCATCCACTTGATCACGCTAAACCACGCGCCGACACGCATGGTGGGAACATCGACGCGGCAGCGTAACGACGAACTCCAAACCGTCAAGCCCTCCCAAGCACACAGGCAGCATCCTTGACAAAGTCACGCCGGTGCGAAGCCAAGTGGCTCGCGCGCGGAAGCTCGTCCGGGCGCCCTGTCGCCCGCGCTCGTTGGCGGTCGATGAATACGCTTGCTCTGGGGAGGCGAGCTACCTATAGTTTCGCTTAGGAGGAAGCATCATGAAACCTGCCATACCTGAAACGCCGGCCGACTATGACCATACCCGGGTCATCGAACGGCCCGACGGCTGCTACTGGATCGATGCAGAGACCGGCGAGGAATACGGCCCCTTCCCGAGCATTCTGGAAGCCGTCCAGGATATGGAATACAACGCAGACAGCGACTACGAGCCCGGCGAGACCATCGAGGAGGCCGAAGACGAACTCGGCATTTCCGATTGGATCGATCCCGACACCGGCGCTCCTGGCGAGGAATCGCACCGGCCGGTCGAATAAGCCTTAGCCTTGGTCTCTCGCCCGTGCGGCTGCTGCACGGGCGGCGCGTTCAAAGCGGTTGTCCCGATAGGGATGCCCCCCGCGGGCCCAGGCCAACAGGCTGGCGGCCGGGTACAAAAAAAGCAGCAATACCCCCCAACGCTCAAATTGCCTTACGTGTTCGCGCTCATGCGAGCGCGTGGCCGTGAGCGCTTCGCGCGAGACGCCTAATACAACGTGCCCCAGCGTCACTGCTGCGACCGGTCCGCTCAGGGGAAACCCATGGCGCAGCGCACGCGCGGGCCAGCCGCCCGCGGCTTCGAGCACCCCGTCGACCCGCAGCGCTTCGCCGCCGGTCGCGCGCGCGACCAAGGCCGCCGAGAGCCCGAACAGCGTCACAGGCAGCGCCCAAAGATAAAGCACAAGGCGAAGCATTTAAGCCGGGCTACACAAAGTGGCAGCGGGCGCGCGTCGGCTCAAATGTCGAAGGTGCCTGCGAACCAGCGCTCGGCGGGCAAGCCCTGCTCCAAGAAGTGAGCGCGCGCCTGTTCGAGCTGGGCCGAGTTGCCTGCGGCATACACGTCAAAACGCTGCAGGTCCGGATAGTCGCGCACGATGCTGGCGAGCACCGTGTCGTCGTACCGATCGTGGGGAAGATAAGTGAAGTTGTCGATGGCGTCCGTCCACGCGCGACACAGATTGTCCTGGTAGTGGCCCGTGTGATCGGCAAGCCAATGCAGGTCCATCGACTCGACCAACTCCAGCGACATCGCATGCTGAATGAGGCTTTTGATCGGTGCAAACCCGGCGCCGAAAGCAAGAAAGATCGTGGGGCGGCGCGACTCCTCGTCCAGAACGAACTCGCCGAACGGCCCTTCCACCTCGACGGCGTCATTGGGTCGGAGTTCAGCGAATACCGCTTCCGCAAACGCGTCGCCCGGACGGCGCGGAATCTGCACCTCGATGTGGCGGTCTTCGCACGGGCAACTCGCGATGGGATAACGTCCGGTCGCCCCGTTCACGCTCACCTGGACGCTTTGTCCGCCGAGATAGCGCAGACGCTGGCTGCGCGGCGCGAGGATATGCAGCGCAGCAATCTCCGGATTGAAAACCTCGACCGATTTCACTTTGGCGGTGAGGTGCTGCATCGGAATGTCGCGCGCGCCAGCAACGCCCGCCTCGATGACCACGTCGTTAACCGGCGCGTAGGAACACATCAGGATCACACCCGCGTCCTTCTCGCCCTGTTTCAGCACATAGTCGTGGGCATGGACCTTCTTCACTTCCCCCGACAGGACGCGCGCTTTGCATTCGCCGCAATTGCCGTTGCTGCAGCCGTAGCTCAGCGAGATACCGTTGCGCAAGGCGCCATCCAGCAGGGTGTCGTTGCCTTCGACCAGGAATTCGTGGCCGCTGGGCCGAATCGTGACATGGGCCGACATGATTCTAAGTATCCTTTCTCGCGCGATCGCGGCTTGTGCAAGTGACGCATCCGGCGGCACCTCAGCGAGGTTGCGCAACAAAAAAGCGCGGACCGCGTGCAAAGCGTGATGCGTTTCGGCGCTCGCGTCTTCGTCGATTTCGTCGATCTTCTGGTCCAGCCAGACGAGTACATTGGCGTAGTGCAAAAGCAAAGCCTTCGCCGCTGCATAGTCGTCGCCAAGCTCGGTCAGCCGGGCCGCGAGCACGGCCTTGTCGGGCAGGGCGCGCTCGAGTATCCGCTTGCCGAAAGCCTTGTCCTTGATTTCTGCGACGCGCCGAAGTTCCGCGTCGTCATCCCATCTCACGCCAGGAAACGCGCGCAGCACCTCCTCCAACTCGACCATGCCGTCGAACGTCGCCAGCATGCCGTTGCGGATCATTTCCTGCATCGCATGACGTGGCTGTCCCACCAGCTTGGCCACGCGGGAAAGCGGAAGTAAGTGGCTCATGAGCGGATGGTACTCGGTGAGCCGGCAAGACAAAAACGGCACTTCATCAGATTCTGA
>CBJMYK010000172.1:0-4141 GCA_966433795.1 uncultured Thiobacillus sp.
GAAGGGGTGGGGGGCTTCGTGCTACCCGCGGCGAGCGAAGCGCCGCGCGAACTGACCGCGCGGGCGGCGCAAGGCCGCGCCCTGCCGCACACGGTGCTCGCCGGGCGCTCGCACGAGGCGCTGGCGGCATGCGACGTCGCCATGGTCGCGTCGGGCACGGCGACGCTCGAAGCGGCGCTGTTCAAGAAACCGATGGTGATCACCTACCGCGTGCCGGCGCTGACCGCGCACCTGATGCGGAAAAAAGCGCTATTGCCGTGGATCGGGCTGCCGAATATCCTCGCGCGCGACTTCGTCGTGCCGGAGCGGGTGCAGGAAGCGGCGACGCCCGAGGCGCTCGCGGACGACGTCCTGGCCTGGCTCGGCGATGCCGCGCGGCGCGCGGCGCTCGGTGTCACCTTCGACGCCCTCCATCGCGATCTGCGGCAGGGCGCCAGCGCGCGCATCGCCGCAGCGATCGCCCCCTACCTCGAGGCCGCGCGATGACAGGACGTCGAACCGTCTCACTCCACGTTGGTCCGGCCGGGCTGTGTGGCGTCGACGAGGCGGGACGGGGGCCGCTCGCAGGCCCGGTCGTTGCGGCGGCGGTCATGCTCGATCCCAAGCGGCCGATCAAGGGGCTGCGCGATTCCAAGAAACTCACGCCCGCCGCGCGCGAGCGGCTCGCCGACGAGATCCGTGATCGCGCGCTGGCCTGGTGCGTGGCCGAAGCGAACGTCACCGAAATCGACCGCCTGAACATCCTGCACGCGACGATGCTCGCGATGCAGCGCGCCGTCGCCGGAATGTCGCATACGCCGGACGATGTCTGGGTGGACGGCGACCGATGTCCCGACTGGGCTTGGCGCTCGCAGGCGGTCGTGCAAGGGGACGACAAGGTCGCCGCCATCGCCGCCGCCTCGATCCTCGCCAAAACCGCGCGCGATGGCTTGATGCGCGACCTCCATGAGCAATACCCGCTTTACGGCTTCGCGCAGCATATGGGTTACGCGACCGCCGCGCATCTCGCCGCCCTGAAGGCGAATGGAGCCTGTCCGCATCACCGCAGGAGTTTCGCGCCGGTCAGGCTCCTGCTCGATCAAACCTCGTTGTTTTGAAAGGAAGCCCGTGATCCCCTCGCTGTTTCTGCACGTTCTGAGCGTCGTCGTCTGGGTCGGCGGCATGTTCTTCGCCTACATGGCGCTACGGCCGGCCGCAGCCACGCTGCTCGAACCGCCGCAGCGGTTGACGCTGTGGGCCGGGGTGTTCGGCCGGTTTTTTCCCTGGGTATGGGCGTCCGTCGCGTTGATCCTGCTCACAGGGCTGCACATGCTGATGACGCTCGGCGGCGCGCAAGCCGCCCACTATATTTTCACGATGCTCGTGCTCGGCGTGCTGATGATGCTGATCTTCGCGCACGTTTTCTTTGCACCATACAAGAAGCTCAAGCGTGCGGTCGCCGACGCGGACTGGAAAGCCGGCGGGGCGGCTTTGGGTCAAATCCGCCGGCTAATCGGAATCAACCTGGCCCTGGGTCTGCTCACGATCGCCGTCGTATTCGCGGGACGCGCGCTGGCGGCAGCGTGAGGGCGCGGGCTGCCGCGGCTGTCCGCATTCGCCCGCGCCGGGAATCAAGGTATCACTCGGGTTCGTCCTCGGGCGGCGCTGCCAGCAGCGTGTGCACCGCGTCGCGTATGCCTGCACGCGTTGTCTCGCACTGCAGCTCGGCGTGAAACGCGCCCTCGCGATAGAGATAAACCGTCGGTAGGTGGAATATTCCGAAATAGCGCGCGATGCCCGTCGCTTCGCTGACATCAACCTCGAAAAACCGGACGTCGAAGTCGTCGAGCACCGCGGGCAGCAGGGCTTTCCATGCCCTGCAGCCGCCGCAGTGCGGCGCGCTGAACAGCACGACAGCGAGGCCGTGGGCGGCCGCGAGCCGGCGGTGATAATCCCCTTCGGCGAGGCGTGAGAAGCCCGCCGTCTTCGGGCTGGTAGAATCGCCGTTTTTCTCCCGGCCCGCTCCCATGCTGTTTCTCGAACTCTTCGGTTATCTGCTGCTCATCCTCGTGGCGGCGGAAATCTTTGTCAACGCGCTCGAGCATCTCGGAGAAAGGCTGCGTATTTCGGAGGGCGTGACCGGCTCGCTGTTCGCAGCGGTCGGCACCGCCATGCCAGAAACGCTGGTGCCCTTGCTGGCGATCTTCGCTGGCACCGGCAATGCCACGACCAGCGAGGAAATCGGCGTCGGCGCGATACTCGGCGCGCCGCTCATGCTGTCGACCCTGTCCTTGTTCCTGATGAGCGCTGCTGTCGTCGGACGCCGCGGCCTGCGCGGTCACCTCGCGCCGGAGAAGACCGGCCTCAAGCGCGACCTCGACTTCTTTTTGATGGCCTTCGTGCTCGCTTTCGCAGCGATGTTCGTGCCCCATACCGCAAGCTGGGCCCGCGGCATGCTCGCCTTCGTCATGGTGCTGATCTACTTCTTCTACGTCATGCTCACGCTGCGCGCGTCGAGCAAGCTCGTCGACGAGGGCCATGCGACCGAGGCCGGATCGCCCATGCTGCTGACCCGCCTGGGGATGCCGCAGAATCTGCTGTTCATCATCGTGCAACTCGCGCTGGGGCTTGCCCTGCTGGTCGCCGGCGCCAAGGGTTTCATCCATGGTGTCGAGGAGGCCGCTCCGATCATCGGCATCTCCGCGCTGCTGCTCTCGCTCATGATCATCCCGATCGCCACCGAACTGCCGGAGAAGGTGAATTCCATTCTGTGGATACGCAAGCACAAGGACACGCTCGCCTTCGGCAACATCACGGGCGCGATGGTCTTCCAAGGGACCCTGCTGCCGGCGATCGGCATCTCGCTGACGCCGTGGGCACCGCAGAAGGAAGTGCTGCTGGGCGTGCTGGTCACGCTCGTCGCCGCATTCTGGCTGCGCTGGGCCGCGGTGACTGGAGGCTTGCGCGTGTGGCATCTGTTCGTCAACGGCGCGCTGTACGTGACGTATCTGACTGTGGTGCTGGTCTAGTCGAAAAAAAACGGCGGGGCGACCCGCCGTTTTGACTGATGCACGTTGATTGACGCGCGCGCCGTCAGCGCAGACGCGAACGGCGCCGCGCGACGCCGCCGACGACGGCGAGGCCGCTCAGCATCATCGCCCACGTGCTGGCTTCGGGGACCGCGGTCACCTGCCAGCCGATATCCTGCATGGCCGCGAAGTCGAGCTCGGTGAAATGCTTGCGTGTGCCGCCCGCGATGGTTCCGGTCATGGCGGCTTCCTGCAGCGCCCCGCTGTAGACACCCTCGGTGCCGGCGACCCAGTGGTCGAGGTCGCTGTTCAGGGCGACGCTACCCGCGGCCGGCCCGACGAAATCCGTGCCCACGATACGGTTGCTGAACGCGTCCGAGGTGGCGAAACCCAGGACGTGTGCGAGTTCATGCACCGCCACGCTGTAGAAGTCGTATTCCGATGCGCCGAGCCCGCTCGTGGTCGTGCCGAAGTGCCAGTTGGTGTCGGTGTCGAAGATGATGGAGCCGCCCCAAGGGGCGACGTCGACCGCGTTCTCGCCCGTCACGACACCCTGGCCGCGCCGCGCGGCGTCGGCGCAGAAGCTGCCTATACCCGAACAGTTGTAACCGCCGGGACCGCCTTCCCCCAAGGTATTGTCGCTGTAGTTGTAGCCGCCGGCATAGACGCGGATCACATCCGGCGCAAACGAGTCGTCATTGTTCACGATGCTGGCGCCGTATGGGTCGCTGGGGTTGAAGAAACTCGTATCGAAGCTGTTGGAGCCGGACGACGTGATCGCCGTGAGCTGATCGGAAAAGCGGCTCTCGAAGAGCGTGGCGGCCGCGTTCAGCGCGGCTTGCCGGCCGCCGTCGCTGAGAAATCCGCTGCTGTCGTAGGTGTAGTCGAACTGGATATCGATGTTGGCTTCCGCCCGCGCGCTGAACGCGACGAGCAGGGCTGCGGCAAGGACGCGGGTATTGGTCAAGGTTGTTTCTCCTTTCCTTAGGGCCGGCGGTCATCGACACGGTGAGGCGTCCGCGGCACTCCGCGACGGTGCCGGGACTCACCTTGGCGGCCGGATGGAATACGGGGCGGCCAGCCCACGAGTCGAGGTTCATCTTCGCGGTGGACCCGCTGGTCGCGGACACGAA
>CBJMYK010000173.1:0-4139 GCA_966433795.1 uncultured Thiobacillus sp.
CCGGTTTCCTTGCCGTACAGCTCGGCCATGACTTCCTTCGGATCGGCACCGCACTTGATCGCGTGGACGTGGTCGCGGTAGCCGGTGATCACGTAGTCGTGGCCGGGACGCGCGGCTTCCATCACGCCGTTGCAGCAGGCTTCCTGACCCGGGTAGAGGTGCAGAAAACCGCCGATCTTGCGTTCGATGTAGGCCTGATAGCAGCGCTCTTCAAAACGGCGGTGCAACACCATTTCGCGCAGCACGCGTTTCTTGTCTTCAATCTTCATTCGGTTACCCTTGTTGGATGGGCTCGGAAAAAGCGCCGGAAAAATGCAAACGCGCAATTATCCGGGAAACCCCGACAACCATCAAGAAAACACCCCCTCCGAGGATCTCTCATGCTGCCCAAGCTTTCTGAAAACAAACAGGAAATAAGCGCCGAATCGCTCGAAGGCGCAGGCCATGTGTTGATGCTTCTGCCGGTATCGAAAAACCTGCCCGAAATCCCCGGCATTGCCGCGCTCAAGGCGGTGATGAAGCGTCGCGACCTCAAGGTCGACGCGCTGATGAAGTCGCCTGTCGCGGTGCAGTTGCCCGGCGGAACGCTCGCGGTCTACACGGTGCTGACAGGCGTCGCCGGCACCTTCGAGACCCATGAGCAGCTCCGCAAGGCGCTGGCCCAGCTCCTCGGCGAGCACCCCAAGAGCCTGACCCTCGCGGTCTTCGGCGACACCGCGTTCAAGGCCCGGATCGCAGAGGCCGCGGTCTATACGGCCTGGGTCAACGCGGCTCCGCTGCCCTCGCGCAAGTCGAAGACCGATCCGGCGCTGAAGACCATCCAGTTATTCGGCTACAAATCGGCCGACGGCTTTGCTCGCGCGCAGGCGCTCGCCGAGGGCAACACGCTCACGCGCAGCCTGACCGTCCAAGGTCCCGACGAGCTCACGCCCGGTGCTTATCGCAAGCGCATCAAGACGCTGGCGAAGCAATACGGCTGGACGGTCGAGGAATATGGATTCGATAAGCTGAAGACCCTGGGCGCGGGCGCCTTCTGCGCCGTCGCACAGGGCTCACCGGCAAAGGATGCGGCGATCGTGCGCATCGGCTACAAGGGGCCGGGAGCGAAGGGCAAGAGTGGGCGGGTCGCCTTCGTCGGCAAGGGCATCTGCTTCGATACCGGCGGCCACAACCTCAAGCCCGCAAAATATATGCAGGGCATGCACGAGGACATGAATGGCTCGGCCGTCGTGCTCGGCATCCTCGCGGCAGCGTCGAGGATGAAGCTGCCGCTCGCGCTCGAAGGCTGGGTCGCCCTGGCCGAGAACCACATCAGTCCGCAGGCCTACCGGCAGAACGAAGTCGTCACCGCGCTCAACGGCACGTCGATCGAAGTGGTCCACACCGACGCCGAAGGACGCATGGTGCTCGCCGACACACTGACGCTCGCAGCCCGCGCCAAGCCCGAACTCATTGCCGATTTCGCCACGCTGACCGGCTCGATGCATTACGCGCTCGGCAGCCGCATGTCGGGTGTGTTCGCGTCCTCCGATGCACTCGCGCAGGCGGCCTCGAGCGCGGCCGTCGTGAGCGGCGAGCGCGTCGTCCTCTTTCCTTATCCAGCGGACTACGACAGCGCCCTCGACTCGACGGTCGCCGACGTCAAGCAGTGCACGATGGAGGGCGAAGCCGACCATATTCTCGCGGCGCGTTTTCTGTCGCGCTTCGTCGGCGACACCCCGTGGCTGCATATGGACTTGTCGGCGCACAGTTGCAAGGGCGGGCTCGGCGCTGTGATGAGCGACGCCAACGGCTTCGGCGTAGCCTGGGGGATCGCGCTGCTTGGCGCGCTCAAGGCCTAGAGCAGACGCTCACGCGCGAGATGGGATACGCGGAGTTCGGTGCGCCAGTCTACGTCGATGACAGGCTGCTCGTCGTCGACAAACCCAGCGGCTTACTCGCCGTACCGGGGCGCGGCGCCGACAAGCAGGACTGCCTGAGCGCGCGCGTGCGCGCACGTTACCCCGACGCGCTGGTCGTGCATCGGCTGGACATGGCAACTTCCGGTTTGATGGTGATGGCCCGCAACACGGCCATTCAGCGCGCGCTGAGCAAGGCTTTCGCTGCGCGCGAAGTGAAGAAGCGCTACATCGCGATCGTTTCCGGCCGTCCCGCCGCGCCGCCGGCAACCTGGGGAACGATAGACCTGCCGCTCGTCGTCGACTGGCCCAACCGGCCCCTGCGTATCGTCGACCCTGTTCGCGGCAAGCGGAGCGTCACACATTGGCGCGTGCTGGGCCCGGCCGCGGCGGGGGGCACACGCGTCGAACTCGAACCCGTCACCGGCCGCTCGCACCAGTTGCGGGTGCATTTGCGCGAAATAGGGCATCCGATCCTGGGCGACGCGCTCTACGCGCCGGCGGCGGTGCAGGCGCAGGCACCGCGTCTTCTGTTGCACGCCTGCGCGCTGGGTTTCGCGCACCCGGACACGGGGGAATGGATGACGTTCGAGGCACCTGAACCGTTCTGACGCGCACCGCGCGACGAACGAGGCCTTAGTCGATCACGCCGCAGGCGACGCGCGCCCCGCCGCCACCGAGGGCGGCGGGATGGTCGGCGTGATTGTCGCCGCCCGCGTGGATCATCAGCGAGCGGCCTTTGAGATCCGCCATCTTCAGCCGCGGCGCCAGCACGGGCTGGCTGGCGTTTCCGTTCGCCTCGACGAAGAGCGGCGGCAGGTCGCCGAGGTGCCCGTCGCCCCAAGGCGTGCCGTGGCGGCCGCTTTTCGCCGGGTCGTAATGTCCCCCCGCGGCCAGCGCCGCGACTTTCTTGCCGTCTTTTTCCTGCGCCTCGCAACTCGGCTTCTCGTGGACGTGAAAGCCGTGGATGCCTGGCGCCAGTCCGCTGAGTGCGGGGGTGAAGACCAGGCCGTAGCGCGACTCGCTTATCGTCACCGCGCCGACCGAGGCCCCTGAACCTGTCGTGTCAACGCTGTGCATGGCGACAGTTTTATCGGCGGCGGCCGCCGCGAGGGGGACGAGAGTCAGCGCCACGGCGCACATGTTCGACCTGATTTTCATGCCATCTCCTGTTTGGTGGTTATCGAAGCGGACGTCCCGCGGCACTCGCCGCAGGCGACCTTCTCAAAGCGTAGGCGAAGCCCTGGCCGAAACAAGCGCCGGCAAAGCGTCTGCGCGGTCCACAGCGACGCCGCGAACCACCGGAGCAGGTCACGATGCTGTCATGCGCCGCGATTACATTGCGCCCGCTGAGGCCGCGGGGCCTCAAGGCGATCGGGGACAAAATGGCGCGGATCAATACAAAAATCGGAAGGCGGCTCGGCGCGGGGTTCGGCCTGGTCCTGCTGCTGACGCTGATGGTGGCGGGGCTAGGGCTCGTGCACATGGCGCAGATCCAGGGGCACCTCGAGGACGTGGCTGACAGCCGGATGGGTAAGATCAAGCTGGTCAACGGTATGCGGGGCGCGATGCAGAGCGGGGCGGTCGCAATCCGTAATCTCGTGCTCCTGACCGATGAGGCCGCAATGACAAACGAGGCACAGCGGTTTCTTACGTACAGAGCGCGCTATGCACAGGCCGAGGCAAAGCTCGCCGCAACCGCGACCAGCCCGGCGGAAAAGTCAGTGTTCGCGAAGATTGCGGGCGCTCGAGCGCGCGCCGAGCCCGAACTCGACAAGGTGCGCGCGTTCGCGCTGGGCAATCCGATCGAGGCGACCCGTGTGCTCGTCGACGCGGTGCGTCCGCATCAGGAGCAATGGCTCGCCGCGCTCGAAGAAATGGCGATGCTGCAGGAAAAGGGCGCCGTCCAGGCGACAGTCGACGCGGCCGAAGCCTACGCGATGGCACTTTCGCTCATGCTCATCCTCTCGCTTCTGGCGCTCGTTATGGGCGCTGCGGTCGCGTGGTGGATCACCCAATCGGTCACCGTTCCGATCCGGGAAGCGGTCGCGCTCGCGCGGCGCGTGGCCGGCGGCGATCTGACGGCGCGGATCGAGGTCGATGCGGACGACGAACTCGGCCAATTGCAGCGCGCGCTCAAGGGCATGACCGCGAGCCTGGCGGGCATCGTCGAGGAAGTGCGCCGGGGCACCGACACCATCGCCGTCGCCTCGCGTGAGATCGCGTCGGGCAACGCCGACC
>CBJMYK010000174.1:0-4052 GCA_966433795.1 uncultured Thiobacillus sp.
GGAGGACACGCTGATCCGCCGTGCGCAGTCCGATCCCAAGCCGCTCTATTTCCGCCCCGCCTTCCTCGACGAGAATCTGCCGCGCTATCTCGAGGAGAAGGGCCTTGCCTACGTTGCGCAGATCGAGCCCGACGACTTCGCACGCTGGATCTTTCCGCGCCTTTTCCATTCGCGGATTCCACGCTACGAAGCGATCGCGGACCCGCACGGCTACACTGTGACCTCGGAGGAAATCGCGCAGGTGCGCCGACCAGGCGCGCGACGAGCGCGATTTCCTGGCATTGATCGAAGTCGCGATCGCGCGCAAGGGGGGCTGACGGTGCCGCTCGTTGCGCACAACGCCCTGCCGACTTTCGAGCGCCTGCGTGGTGACGGCATCACGGTGCTGTCGACCGAACGTGCGGCCGAACAGGAAATCCGCGAGCTTCACGTGGGCCTGCTGAACATGATGCCGGACGCGGCGCTCGAAGCGACCGAGCGCCAGTTCTATCGCCTGGTCGGCGAATCGAACCCGATCGCGCAGTTCTACATGCACCCCTTCACGCTGGAGACGCTGCGGCGCGGCGACAAGGCGCAGGCACATATCGCGCGCTACTACGAAAAATTCGAGGACATCCGCGCCGCCGGCCTCGACGCGCTCATCATCACCGGCGCGAACGTCAGCCACCCCAATCTCTCCGACGAGGCGTTCTGGCAGCCGCTGATCGAGGTGATCGACTGGGCGTGGGACAACGTGACGTCGACGCTTTGCTCCTGTCTCGCGACCCACGCCGTGATGCAGTTCCGCTACGCGCAGACACGCGTCTTGCAGCCGCGCAAGATATGGGGCGTGTTCGAGCATCGCGTGACCGACAGCCGACATCCGCTCGTCGCCGACGTCAACACGCGCTTCGACGTGCCGCACTCGCGCTGGAACGACGTCTCGCGCGCCCAGTTCGATGCCGCCGGGGTCAAGGTACTGGTCGAAAGCGCCGAGGCGGGCGTCCATCTCGCCGTGAGCGCCGACGGGCTACGCACGGTGTTTTTCCAGGGGCACCCCGAATACGACACGGTGTCGCTGCTGAAGGAGTACAAGCGCGACCTGCTGCTCGCGACGGCCGGTGAACGCTCCGAATTGCCGCCATTTCCGCAGCGCTATTTCGATCGCGAGGCGCAGGCCTTCCTGGCCGAGTTTGCGTGCCGCAGCCGCGCGGGCGAGACGCTCGCGTTTCCCGAAGCGCAGGTCGTTCCGCTGCTCGACAATACATGGCACGACACCGCCGAGGCCGTGATCGGCAACTGGATCGGCTGCGTCTATCAGGTCACGCACCGCGAACGCGGCCTGCCCTTCATGCCCGGCGTCGATCCCAATAACCCCTTGGGCCTCATGTGACCGAGGCCCACGCGCACTTCGACGAAGCCGAGGGCACTCTGGTCGCGTGTGGCGTCTGGCACGCCGACGCCGCAGCGGTGCTTCCCGATCTTTCCGGCAAGCATGTGCGTGTCATCGACGGCGCGGGGGTCACCCGCCTCGACACAAATGGCGCCTGGCTGTTGCTCGCGGCAGCGCGCCCTGACGGGGCCGAGCCGGCACCCGAGTTCCGCGACTTCCAGCCGCAGCACCTGACGATGCTGCGACTGGTCGCGCAACACCGCGACGCTACGCAGCCGCAGCCAAGCCCGCGGCAAGAGAGCCTGATCGAGCTCGTTGGGCGCGGCACGCTGACGGTCTGGGGCCATCTCGTGGGTCTGCTCGATTTTGTGGGGCGGCTCTCGATCGAGATCCTCGGTCTGGTCGGCAAACCGGGTGGCTGGCGCTGGCGCGAATTCGCGGCGCAGGTACGCGACGTGTTCGTCGGCGCGATTCCGATCGTCAGCGGCATGATGTTTCTGCTCGGCGTGGTGTTCGCCTACCTGCTCGGCGATCAGGCGCGCCAGTTCGGCGCCAACATCTTCGTCGTCGACGGCTTGCTGCTCGCGGTGCTGCGCGAGATCTCTCCGGTCATCGTCGCGGTCCTCGTCGCCGGGCGGAGCGGCGCGGCGATCACCGCGCAGCTCGGCACCATGAAGGTCGCCGAGGAGATCGACGCGATCGCGACGCTGGGCCTGTCGCCGCTGGCGGTGCTGGTGATTCCGCGCATGCTCGCGCTGCTGCTGGCCATGCCGCTGCTGGTGTTCATCGGCGACATCGCCGGACTATTGGGCGGCATGCTGGTCGTGCAGGAACAGCTCGCGATCTCGCCGCGCATCTTCATGGACCGCCTGGTCGACGTGATCCTGTTGAAGACGCTGGTCGTGGGCCTGGGCAAGGCGCCGGTATTCGCGGTCTTCATTGCGCTGATTTCTTGCCGGATGGGGCTCGCGGTGACCCGCGACGCGCGCAGCGTAGGTGTCAACACGACGTCTACGGTGGTGCAGAGCCTGGTCGCCATCATCATTCTCAACGCGGTGTTCGCCGTGTCGTTCGTGCGACTGGGGATCTGATGGAAGAGCCCGTGATCGAGGTACGCGACGTCTTCACCACCCTAGGCGGGCACAGCATCCACCGCGGGCTGAGTCTTTCGGTTCGACGCGGAGAAGTCGTCGCTTTGATCGGCGGCAGCGGCTCGGGCAAGTCCGTGCTGTTGCGCGAAATCATCGGCCTGCTGCGGCCCGAGGCCGGCGTCATCGAATTGTTCGGCCAGTCGGTACGCGACGCGACAAGCGCGCAGATGAACGCTTTGCGTCGCCGTTTCGGCGTGTTGTTCCAGGACGGTGCCCTGTTCTCGTCGCTGTCGGTCGAAGACAATGTCGCCGTGCCGCTGTTCGAACATACCGACTTGCCGCACGCGACCTGCCGGCAGTTGGCACGGCTCAAGCTCGCCTTCGCGGGACTGCCGCCGGACACGGCGCACAAACGGCCCAGCGAACTTTCGGGAGGCATGAGAAAACGCGCCGCGCTCGCCCGCGCTTTGGCACTCGACCCCGAGCTGTTGTTTCTCGACGAGCCGACCTCGGGCCTCGATCCAATTTCCGCGCGCGCCTTCGACGACCTGATCCGCCTGCTGGCGGACAGCCTCGGGCTCACCGTATTCCTGGTCACACACGACTTGGATACACTGTTTTCGATCATCGATCGCGTGATCGTCCTGGCCGACGGACGCGTGCTCGGCAGCGGGACCGTGGACGAACTGAAGGCCCTCGACGACCCGTGGCTCAAGGACTACTTCGCCGTACGAACGTCTAAGGAGGAAGCCGTTCATGGAAACTGAAGGGCGCTACAGGCTGGTGGGCGGCCTGGTGCTGGCCGTGCTCGCCTTGATGACGATTGCGATCGTGTGGCTCGCCGGCGGCGCCGACACGATTGCCTATCAGACCTATACGATCTATTTCAAGCGGCAGTCGCTCGACGGCCTCGCGGTCGGCAGCGCAGTCAAGATGCGCGGCATCAAGGTCGGCGTCGTCGATGGCTACCGCTTTGCCGACGGCAACGACGAGGCCGTGCGCGTCACGGCGAGAATCGACGAAGGCGTACCGGTCCATGTCGGCGCGGCGGCCTATATCAAGCGCAATCTGGTGACCGGCATCGCGGCGGTCGAGATCGACAATGGGCCGAACGACAGCCCCCTGCTCACCGCCGCGCCCGCGGGCGAACGCTACCCCGTCATCGCCGAAGGCAGTTCCGACCTCGACAAAGTCGCGACCGCGGTGTCGAAACTCGCACTGAGCGGCGCGCAGGTGCTCGACAAGATGAATACGCTGCTGTCGGACGAGAACCAGCGCTCGCTCAGCCGCACGCTCGCCAACCTCAACGAGTTGTCGACGCATCTGGCGGCCAACAAGCAAAGCCTCGACGCGGCGGTACAGGGAATCCGCGATGCCGCGGACGAATTCCGCTTTGCCGGCGCCAGCATCAATCAGGCGGCGACGCGCGCCGAGGGCAGCATCGCGGTCGTGGGCGAGGACGCTCAGGCCGCGATCAGTCAGGCGCGCGACGCGATGGAGAAACTGCAGCGCGACGCGACGCAGATATCCGAACGTGTCGAGCACTTCACCGAGACCGGAACGCTCGAGTTGACCAATGTCAGCCGCGA
>CBJMYK010000175.1:0-4039 GCA_966433795.1 uncultured Thiobacillus sp.
CGCGCACGGGCTGCCAACGGCTCGTGTCGGGGTCGTCGAGGCGAGACACCCCTTGCCCGATGGGCACGGGGAGGAACCCGCCTTGCGCATGCTCGACATGGCACGGCAGCTCGGTCCTGACGACCTGCTGTTGGCATTGATTTCGGGCGGCGGCTCGAGCCTTTTGGCGGCACCCGTGGAAGGCGTCGCACTGAAGGAATTGCGGCAGGTCACCAAGGCGCTGCTCGGAGCAGGGGCGACGATCCAGAACATCAACACTGCGCGCAAGCACCTCACGCGCCTGGCAGGCGGGCGGCTCGCCCGGGCGGCGAACGGCGCCCGGGTGCTTGCACTGATCATTTCGGACGTTGTCGGTGACGACCCGACCCACATCGCGTCGGGACCGTGCGCACCCGATACGACCACGTGCCGCGACGCGCTCCACACCTTGCGGCGCTTCCACGTCGCCTTGCCGCCGAGCATTCAGCGCTACCTCGACGCCTGCACCGCAGGCGCGGTCGGCGACACGCCCCGGCCTGACGATCCCTGTTTCTCGCGGGTAGAGAATCGCGTGATCGCCACCGCGAGCGGGAGTCTGCAAGCCGCCGTCCGCTATTTCGAGCAGCAGGGCGTCCGCGCGATGCTACTGTCCGACCGCGTGAGCGGCGAGGCGCGAATCGTCGCCAAGCACCACGCCGCGCTCACAAGTGCTTTGCGCGCGCGCGGCCCGCTCGCGCTTATCTCCGGCGGCGAGACCACCGTCCGAGTGGCGCACCCTGCGGGGCGCGGGGGACGCAACACCGAGTTTCTGCTCGCGCTGGCCGCCGCTTCAGACAGGCCACTTGCCGCGATCGCCGCTGACACCGACGGCGTCGACGGCACGGAGGACAATGCCGGCGCGCTGCTCATGCCGGATACGCTGCGTCGCGCCCGCGCACTCGGGCTCGACGCGGAGGCCTGCCTCGCCGCGCACGACAGCCACGGCTTTTTCTCGGCGCTGGGCGATCTCGTCGTCACCGGCCCGACGCGCACCAACGTCAACGACTACCGCGCGATCCTGCTCGGTGCTTAGCCCGCTCAGTTCAGCCGTTGCACCTGAACCGCGTCGCCGACCTTCAGGCCGTAGACGGCCGCCGCGCTCCCGCGGTTGACGGCGAGTTCGAGTAGTCCGACGCTATTCACGAACCACAAGCCCTCGCCCTTGCCGACGAAGCCGAAGCTCTCGCCGTATGCGAAGCGTTCTCCGGCCGCGACGACGCGTGCGTCGCGGGGTACCGCGCGCAGGCCCGTCCACGCGTTGCCGTAGTGGTCGATATAAATGACGCGCGCGAGGTCTTCGCGGTCGAACTCCACCGTCAGCGCGTCGACCCTGAGCAGTTTCGCTGCCGGGAATTCCCCGCCCGCGAGCTCGGCCGCGATCGGCGCAAACAGATCGCGGCCGTGGAAAGTCGCCGACAGGGCATCGGGGCGCCACCCGATGCGCCACACCCGCGTGTCGGTCTGCCGCGCCGCGACGAGCGACAAAAGACCGTTGTCGGGGCCGACGAACCAGCGCCCGCCTGCATTGACAACCACCGCGTCGCGCGGCGTGCCCACGCCGGGGTCGACGACCGCCAGAAATACGCTTCCCTCCGGAAAAGACGACGCCAGCGCCGCCAGAAGATGCGCGCCGGCATGCGGGTTGAACGCAGGCACCTCGTGCAGCAGATCGATCACCGTGTGCGCTGGCGCGCCTTCCGCGAGGCGCGCCTTGAGCTGCCCCACATAGGGATCTCGGGTGCCAAAATCGGTGAAGAGAACGATCACGGTTTATCCCGGCGACGAAAGCCCTGACTATGCCGAGATGGGGCGGCGACGGCAAGATGATCGCCGCGCGACGCGGGCGCTGGACGTAAAAAAAGCCGGCTAGACCGGCTTCTTTTACTGCATCGCGCGTTCGCGGCTTATTCAGCGTCGACCGGAACCACATCGCTGTCCGGGCGATCGACCAGTTCGACCAGCGCCATCGGAGCGTTGTCGCCCTTGCGGAAACCGTACTTCAGAATGCGCAGATAGCCACCCGGACGCGCCTGGTAGCGGGGACCGAGCTCGCCGAAGAGCTTGACGACCACGTCGCGGTCGCGCAGCCGGTCAAATGCCAGCCGCTGGTTGGCCACGCTCGCGTCTTTGCCGAGCGTGATTAGCGGCTCGACGAAGCGGCGCAGGTCCTTCGCCTTGGGCAAGGTGGTCTTGATGATTTCGTGCTTCAAAAGGGAGTTGGTCATATTGCGAAACATGGCCAGACGGTGACTCGTGGTGCGGTTGAGCTTGCGGTTGGATTGACGATGACGCATGGCGATTCCTTTCAGTCAGTATTCTTGGGCTAGGTCGCCTGCCACGGCGACCCGCGCTTTATTTTTTTGGTTTTGGATCAGTAAATCAGGGGCGCTCGAGCCCGGCGGGCGGCCAATTCTCGAGCTTCATGCCGAGCGAGAGTCCCTTCGATGCGAGCACGTCCTTGATCTCGTTGAGCGACTTGCGTCCGAGATTCGGGGTACGAAGGAGTTCGGTTTCGGAACGCTGGATCAAGTCGCCGATGAAGTAGATGTTCTCGGCCTTCAGGCAGTTGGCCGAGCGGACGGTCAGTTCCAGATCGTCGACGGGGCGCAGCAACAGCGGGTCGACTTGCGGCGAACGCGGCGACTCGGACTCGGCGGGGGTGCCTTCGAGGTCGGCGAACACCGACAACTGGTTCACCAGAATGCGCGCGGCGGTTCGCACGGCTTCTTCGGGTTCGACAACGCCGTTGGTCTCGATGTCGATCACGAGGCGATCGAGATCGGTACGCTGCTCGACGCGCGCGCTTTCAACCGAATAGGCGACGCGGCGGACCGGGCTGAACGAGGCGTCGACCAGGATCGAACCGACGGCGCGGGTTTCTTCCGAAACCTTGCGCATGGTCGCCGGCTGATAGCCGCGACCCGCCTCGATCTTGATTTCCATGTCGAGCTTGCCGCCCTTGGTCAGGTGCGCGATGACGTGGTCCGGATTCAGCACCTCGATGTCGTGACCGACTTCGATGTCGCCCGCAGTGACGACGCCTTCGCCGGCCTTCGACACCTTGAGGATGGCCTCCGACTTGCCGTGCATCTTGAACGCGATGCCCTTGAGGTTCAGCAGGATGTCAACGACATCCTCCTGGACGCCCTCGATGGTCGAATACTCGTGAACGACGCCGCTGATTGCAACTTCGGTCGGCGCATAGCCGACCATGGAAGACAACAAGATACGGCGCAGCGCGTTGCCGAGCGTATGGCCGTAGCCACGCTCGAAGGGTTCCATGATGACCTTGGCGTGCAGCGGGGAGGCACGATCGACCTCCACGATGCGCGGCTTGAGAAATTCCGTGGCGCTTTGCATAAAGTGCGTTTCCTTAAGACCCGGTCAGGCGACCGGCCAGCTTATTTGGAGTACAGTTCGACGACCAGCGACTCGTTGATGGTCGACGGCAGTTCCGAGCGTTGCGGGGCAGCCTTGTACGTGCCCTTGAGCGCCTTGGCATCCACCTCGACCCATTCCGGGTAGCCGCGCGCCGCGGTTGCGTCCGCCGCGGCCTTGATGCGCAGCTGAGCCTTCGACTTTTCGGCTACCTCGACGACGTCGCCCGCGCGAACTTGATACGAAGGGATGTTGACGCGACGGCCGTTCACGACGATGCCGTTGTGGCGAACGATCTGGCGTGCTTCGGTACGCGAGGCGCCGAAACCCATGCGGTAGCAAACGGAGTCGAGGCGCGACTCGAGCATCGACAACAGGTTTTCACCGGTCACGCCCTTGCGGCTGTCGGCACGCTTGTAAGTGAGGCGGAACTGGCCTTCGAGCACGCCGTAGATGCGGCGGATCTTCTGCTTTTCGCGCAACTGAACGCCATAACCCGACAGGCGCGCACCGCTCTTCTGGCCATGCTGGCCCGGGGCATACGCACGACGTTCGATGGCACACTTGTCAGTGAAGCACTTCTCGCCCTTCAGAAAGAGCTTTTCACCTTCACGGCGGCACTGACGGCATTTGGGATCAAGAT
>CBJMYK010000176.1:0-3997 GCA_966433795.1 uncultured Thiobacillus sp.
GCACCAGCCTCGCATAACTGCGATCGAGTGCGTGCTGAAGCGACACAAGCGCTTCAGCCAGGTCGGGAGTGATCGTGCTGTCGTATCCCTCACCTTCGAGCCTGAGGGTGAGTATCGGCCAATTTTCAAAATTAAGCTTGCATGGCTGATCGCCGATCTGCTGCTGCAGGGCCTTCTCGATTAATTCGAACGCATCCGCTTCGCTGCTGATATTTAGCTCGTTCCAATCTGCTGCCTGGCTTTCGGCCATTACTCCCCCCATTCTGGTTATTTGCGTACGCCGCAGAATTGTACCCGCGCGGCCCGGCTGACCTTGAACTTCGGGCACTATGCCGTCATGACCGGCGAACAATCACGGGGGGTAAAACTGCGTGCCTTTGCAACTCGAAACCACAATGCGCAATAAGTAGGCGCCGTTGCGCAGACGCTACAGCGCCTCGTGGGTACAAGTGAGGGTATTTATCGTTGTGAGACACGCTTAAACCCGCATCGAACAAGGAATTCGTTTGAATTTTCGATTCCGACAAGCGCACCACCACCTGATTCGGAAATCCGCAGCCCTCACGGCCTGCGGATTTTTCATTTCTGGCGTACCGCTGACAGAGGCGCTTACTCGATGCCCAACCGTTCCAGCCGGTAGCGCAGACTGCGAAAGGTTACGCCGAGCAGGCGGGCTGCCGCGGTCTTGTTGTAACGCGTCTGTTCCAGCGCTTCGACGATCGCCGCGCGTTCAGTCTGGTCGAGATAATCCTGCAATGGGTACTTGCTTCCCGGCGCCGCGCTGGTCGCCGGCGCGGGGACGAGATTGAGGTCGGCGACGGTGATGCGCGCGTTGTCGCACAACGCAAGTGCGCGCTCCAGGATATTTTCGAGTTCGCGCACATTGCCGGGGAAGGCGTAGGCGCACAGTGCCTTTTCGGCCTCGCGGTCGAGTTCGACGGCGCTGCCGCCAAGCTTTCCGAGCAGATGGCGCGCCATTTCCGGGATGTCCTCGGCTCGGTCGCGCAGGCTCGGCATCAAAAGATCGATGACGTTGAGTCGGTAGTAGAGGTCCTGGCGGAAGCGACCGGCCTCCACCAACGCGGCAAGGTCCTGGTGGGTCGCGCTGATGATGCGCACGTCGACGTCTTCCTCGGTCGTCGCACCGACCTTGCGGACCTTTTTTTCCTGCAGTACGCGGAGCAGCTTCACCTGCATCGAAAGCGGCAGGTCGCCGACTTCGTCGAGAAAGAGCGTGCCGCCGTTCGCTGCCTGGAAGAAGCCGCTCCGGTCGGCTTCCGCGCCGGTGAACGCGCCTTTGCGATAACCGAAGAATTCACTCTCCATGAGTGTTTCGGGGATCGCCCCGCAATTGACCGCGACCATCGCCTTGTCGGCCCGGTTGCTCATTTCATGGATCAGGCGCGCGGCGAGCTCCTTGCCGCTGCCCGATTCGCCGCTTATATGGACCGGCGCCTGCGTTCGCGCGAGCTTGGCGATCCGCGCGCGTATCTCCTGCATCGCACACGAGTTGCCGATCAGGCCGCGGGCGGACCCTGCGTACCCCGAGGCTGCCTGCGGGACCTGAAGCGCGGATTTCACCAGCGTGCGCAGCTGCTCGAGCGCCACAGGCTTCGCGAGGTAATCGAAAGCGCCTGCCTTGAGCGCGGCAACAGCGTTGCCGGCGTTGCCGTAGGCGGTGATCACGGCGGCGGGAACCGGAACGGGGAGGGCGTTGGCCGCCGCGATGACCTCGAGGCCTTCGCCGTCACCGAGGCGCATGTCGGTCAGGCAGAGATCGTAAGGGGTTTTTTCGAGCCGGATCCGCGCATCGGCCACCGTCAGCGCGCGGTCGGTTTCCAAGCCCATCTTGAGGAGGGTGAGTTCCATCAGGTCGAGCAGGTCGGGTTCGTCGTCGACGAGCAGCACGCGCGGGCGATGCGCCACTTTCATTTGTCCTGCCGCACGCTCAGGCGGAAGCTCGCGCCCGCGGCGCCGGGAAGGTAGGCGAGTGTCGCGCGGTTGGCCTCGGCCAGTTCGCGGGCGAGAAAGAGGCCCAGCCCCGTTCCCTGCGCGTCGGTCGTGCAAAACGGCTCGAACAGCTTGCCCTGCTGCTCCAGCGACACGCCGGGACCATCGTCGTCGATGTCGAGTTGAACGGTTCCGCCGACGGCGCGCGAGCCTATCCGGATGCTTCCGGCTCGGCGCGTGCTGAAGCGCCAGGCGTTGCGCAGCAGATTCCAGAGTATCTGGCGCAGATGGTCGGGGTCGAACTGGAAGCGCAGGTCTGGGGGCATCCTGACTATGACGGCATTCGCAGGGATTTCTTCAGTCTGGCGCAGTTCGCCGATCATTGCGCCGAGCGTGGCACCGTCGATTGTTACCGGGCGCAGGCGGTCACGCCGGTTGAGCGTCAGCACTTCCTCGACCAGGCGGTCGAGGCGGCGCGCATTGTTTTCGATGATTCCGGTCAAGCGAGTCTGCGTCGTGCCGTGGGCGTCCTCCTGCAACAACTGGGCGGCGTGGGTGATAGCCGACAGGGGATTGCGGATCTCGTGCGCGATGTTGGCTGTCAGGCGACCCAAGGCGGCGAGTTTGAGGCGCTGTGCCGCCTGCTCGGCCTGGCTCTGGTCTTCCAGTACCAGAACGCGGCTGTCGTCCGGAATGCCGAGCGGTATGCAACGGACCCGGATTCGGGCGACGGCCGTGTCGAGGACGGCGGTCGAGCCGCGCTCGACCCGCTTTGCGAGTTCCGCCAGCGCGGGCGAGCAGGTTTCGAGTCGGGTAATTCCGGGTCTGACGGGTGAGGTGACGCCGAGCAGGGTCAAGGCGCGCGGGCTCGCGTGCCGCACGACGCCGTCGCCGCGAATGGCGAGTAGCCCGTCCGGGGAATTCTCGATCGCGAGCGCGTTGATGCGATTGAGCAGCGCCAACTCTTCCGCCTGCTGCTGGGCGAGCCGCTCCGAATGCAGGGCGCGCCGAGTGAGCGCGTGCGCGAGTATTCCGATCGCGAAATAACCCATGCACAGCAACGCGATGTAGAGAAGGCTGTCGGTTCCCTGATGTCCACGCAGGATCGCGAAGGCGTGTTGCAGCAGGACCGCGATGGACGCGGTCGCGGCATAGAGCAGGGACAGGCGGCCGCGCCCGACCAGACCGCCCGATGCGATCGAGATGACGAGCAAAAGGCCCATGCCCGATGCGAGGCGCTCGCTCGTCGACATCATGAGCGTGACCAGCACGATGTCGGCGAAGATGTGGGTCGTCAGCTGAACATCGAAGCGCGGCCAGCGCGCGCGTATGCCGAGTACAAACAGCGCCGCCGCGACCAGATAGCCGTAGGCGAATATCTGAAAGTGTTCCGCCGCGTCCGCGCGAAAGAGGCTCGAGTCGCCATAGAACACCTGTGCACCGAAAACCAGCGCGGCAGCGAGCGTCAGGCGATAGAGATTGAAGTAATCGAGGCTGCGCCAATGCGACGCGAAGTAGCCCGGCGTCGGCGGGCGGGGCAGCGCAGGCGCCGCTGCGCTCATTTCCTGCCGCTGCGCTGGTGCTCGGGCGTGCAGTAGAAGTCGCCGCCGGAGTAGATCGCCTCGCTGCGCGGCAGGTTCACCCCGCAGTGCGCGCATTTCACCATGTCTTCGACCTTGCCATCGGGTCGGGGAGGCGTGGGCCGCCCGATCGACCGCTGGTAGGCGCGCAGCAGCGCCACGACTCCAAATACAACTGCGATCAGTAACAGGATCTTGAGCACGCGCATCTCCGACAAAGATTAGGATCGTGACAAGCATACCTTCGCGTCATCTTGATTGCTGTCGCGATAACGAGAAATGACCGTCGGTTTTCTTTACGGAGTGGCTCGGCATCTGCCGTGGGCCTGGGCTCTATGATGTAAATACGCATAATAAACAATGTGATACGAATACGGTTCGGTCTACGGCCCGCATCTTGCTCCGTGTACCAATAACAATAACGCGTTGTAAAAATTACCATGCTTCTTCTTCGCAAAGCCTTCCTG
>CBJMYK010000177.1:0-3995 GCA_966433795.1 uncultured Thiobacillus sp.
CCGGCACGACCGTCGTCGCCGGGCAGGCCGTGGTCGAGGTGATCGACCCCGAGACCCTGTGGATCAACGTGCGCTTCGACCAGATGAGCGCGGCGGGACTGGCGAGCGGGCTGCCTGCGCGGATCGTTCTGCGCTCGCGCGACGGCCAGACCCTGAAAGGGCGCGTATTGCGCGTCGAACCGATGGCCGACGCCGTGACCGAGGAGACGCTCGCCAAGGTGACGTTCGACACCCGGCCCGTGCCGCTGCCGCCGGTCGGCGAGCTGGCCGAAGTCACGGTCGAACTGCCCGCGCTTGCGGCCGCGCCGCGGGTGCCCAACGCCGCGATCCGCCGCGACGGCGACCAGATCGGGGTGTGGCAGATCGTGGACGGCGATCTTCGGTTCACGCCGGTCAAGCTCGGCGCTTCCGATCTAGACGGCCACGTCCAGGTGCGCGAAGGACTCGAACAGGGCGACCGCGTCGTGACCTACAGCGAAAAGGCCTTGACCGAGCGTAGCCGCGTCAAGGTCGTCGACCGCATCGCAGGAACGTCGAAATGATCAGCCTGGCCGGCCGCGACATTCTCCATGCCTGGGGCAAGTTCGTCTTCACCGGCATCGGTCTCGGCTTGCTGATCGGCGTGACGCTGGTCATGGCCGGCGTCTACCGCGGCATGGTCGACGACGGCAAGGCCCTGCTCGACAACAGCGGCGCCGATCTCTGGGTCGTGCAGAAGGACACGCTCGGGCCTTACGCCGAATCGTCGAGCCTCAACGACGACGTGTATCGCACCGTGCTCGCGATGCCGGGCGTGGCCCAGGCGGCCAATGTGACCTATCTGACCATGCAGGTGCGCAAGGGGACGCGCGACGTGCGCACGATGGTCGTCGGCATCGCGTCGGGCGAACTCGGGGCGACGCCCGGGTGGCCGCCTTATCTCGTCGCCGGGCGGCAGATCACGCGTGGCCACTACGAGGCCGTGGCGGACATCGCGACCGGCTTCAAGCTCGGCGACCGCCTGACGATCCGGCGCAACCACTACCTCGTCGTCGGACTGACGCGACGCATGGTCTCGTCGAGCGGCGACCCCATGGTCTTCATCCCGCTCAAGGACGCGCAGGAGGCCCAGTTCCTCAAGGACAACGACGCGATCTGGCAGAGCCGGCGCCGCACCGAGGCCAATCCGGCGCTCAACCCGCCGGGCGTGCCGGGCGTGCTCGACGCGGTCATCGCGTCGCAGAGCAGCAACCCCTTCGTCAATGCCGTGCTCGTCACGCTCAAGCCCGGGCACGCGCCGGAGGAGGTCGCCGAGTCGATCCGGCGCTGGAAGCGCCTGACCGTTTATACGCGACCGCAGATGGAGGAGATCCTGATCGGCAAGCTGATCGCGACCTCGGCCAAGCAGATCGGCATGTTCCTCGTGATCCTGGCGATCGTCAGCGCGGCCATCGTCGCCTTCATCATCTATACGCTGACCATGGACAAGATCCGCGAGATCGCGGTCCTCAAGCTCATCGGCACGCGCAACCGCACGATCGCCGCGATGATCATGCAGCAGGCGCTCGCGCTCGGCGTGATCGGCTTCGTCGTCGGCAAGATCACCGCGACCTTCGCCGCGCCGCTCTTTCCCAAATACGTGCTCCTGATGCCGCTCGATTCGGTCGCCGGCTTCTTCGCCGTGCTCGCGATCTGCGTGCTGGCGAGCATCGTCGCCATACGCATGGCGCTGAAGGTCGACCCGGCCGAAGCGATCGGAGGCTGAGATGAGCGGAAAAGGCATCCACCTCGAGGGCTTGAAGAAACGCTACGGCGAAGGCGACACCGCCGTCGACGCACTGAAGGGCGTCGACATGCATGTCGCGCCGGGCGAGGTCGTCGGGCTGATCGGACCGTCCGGGTCGGGCAAGAGCACCTTGCTCAAGTGTCTCGGCGCGGTCATCGACCCGACCGCGGGCCGCATGACGCTGGGCGAGGAAACGATCTACGACGGCGGCTGGAAGGTCCGCGACCTGCGCGCCCTGCGCCGCGACAAGATCGGCTTCGTGTTCCAGGCGCCTTACCTGATCCCGTTTCTCGACGTCACCGACAACGTTGCGCTGCTGCCCATGCTCGCAGGCGTCCCCAACGCCGAGGCACGCGCCAAGGCGCTCGAACTGCTCACCGCGCTCGACGTGCAGCATCGCGCGCGCGCCATGCCCTCGCAGCTCTCCGGCGGCGAGCAGCAGCGCGTCGCGATCGCGCGCGGACTCGTCAACCGCCCGCCCGTGATCCTGGCCGACGAGCCGACCGCGCCGCTCGACAGCGAACGCGCGATGGCGGTCATCCGCATCCTCAACGACATGGCGCGCAAGTTCGAAACCGCGATCATCGTCGTCACCCACGACGAAAAGATCATCCCGACGTTCAAGCGCATCTATCACATTCGCGACGGCGTGACCCACGAGGAAGCCGGGGAAGGGCGTGGATTCGAATGACGAGCGAAGGAGCAGGCCTCGTCGCCCTGCGTCTCCGATGGGGCCGCGCCGTGCGCATGGCCGGACCCGTGACCGCGGCTGCCCGCCTCGCGCGCTTGCTTTCGCTCGGCCTGATGTTGACGGGCGGCGTCGTGGCCTGGCCGGCGCTGGCCACGGGGGCGGTACCGAGTGCTGCGCCCAGCGCAGCCGCACGCATCGAGGCCGACCCAGCGCCGAGGGTTCGAGCCGCATTGCCCGCGCGCAGCACCGACGTGGGAGCGCGCTGCGAGGCGGATCTGTCGGACCACTGGGCGCTCTACCAGCGGATCGCGGCGCGGCGGCAGCCCGAATCTCGGGCGATGACAGAGGAACGGAACGCGCACGCCGACTAGCCGCCGGCCGCCAGCCGGGGTAGCTGACCTCGCAGTCGCGTGGGCTGAGCCCCGAAACACGGAGTAACTTTCAAGGAGACTTTCATGCACCATCGACTTCCAGTCAAAGCCTTCCGCCTTGCCGTCGTCGGCGCCTTGCTCGCAGCTGTCGCCTCACCGGTCGCGGCCGATACCGACAAAGCCAAGCCGCTGGCGCTGCGCAAGATCATGCAGGACCTGGGCACGAACATGCAGCGCATTACCGACGGCATCTCGCGCGAGGACTGGGAAGCCGTCGCACGCATCGCGCCGCTCATCGGCGAGCACCCGCAGCCCCCGCTGCTGGAAAAGATGCGCATCCTGAAATTTGCCGGCAGCGACGCCGGCAAGTTCAAGGGCTACGACGAGAAGACCCACGCCGCGGCGCAGACCCTGCAACAGGCCGCGCGGCGCGGCGACGGACGGGCGGTGATTTCCGCCTTCGCGACGCTGCAGAACAGCTGTCTCGCGTGTCACGAGAGCTTCCGCAAGCCTTTCGTGGAGCACTTCTATGGGGAACGCTGAGGCCACGCCGATCCGTAGCCCGCGCAAGTCGGGCGCCGCACGCACTTCCGCTCGCGCCATCGTGGCATCGATACTGGCCAGCTTGCTGGGCGGCTGCGCCGTCGGGCCGGACTTCAAACGGCCGGCCGCACCCGCGGTCGGCACCTACACGGCGCAGCCTCTGCCGGCCGAAACCGCGTCGGCACCGGTCGCGCTCGGACAGGCGCAGCGCTTCGCCGACGCACCGGTCGACGCGGCATGGTGGCAGCGTCTCGGCCCGCCGAAGCTTTCAGCGTTGATCGATGCGGCCTTCGAAGCGAGCCCCACGCTCGCTTCCGCCCGGTCGACCCTGCGGCAGGCGCAGGAACTCCACGCGGCGCGTGCCGGCTCGACGCTTTATCCGCAGGTCGACGCCGGCATCGCGGCGCAGCGACAACGGCTGAGTCCGAGCGCGCTCGGACAGGCCGGCGAGCCGCGTGAATTCAGCCTGTACAACGCGAGCGTAGGGGTGCGTTACGAACTCGACCTGGCTGCCGGTTCGATGCCTGAGGCATACGCAAGTGCCTGGACTTACTACACAGATCGGAACGAGCCCGACGCCGCATTCGACTTGGCGCGTAGCTTCGGTGCGCCGACGGACATCGAT
>CBJMYK010000178.1:0-3988 GCA_966433795.1 uncultured Thiobacillus sp.
GGCGACGATCAGTTCGTTCTTCAGCGAATGTTCCCAGCCGACCAGTTCGGTGACGGTGATCTGGTAACCGTGCGACTCGAGTTGCAGACAGCGCAACACATTGGTGAGGTGGCTGCCGAACTCCCGCGTATGGAGGGGATGACGCCAGATCTCGGAGAGCGGGGTTTTGCCGAAGGATTCGTTCTTGTGCTTGCGCAGCACCGTTGCGACCTCGGCCTGGCAGCAGGGCACGAGTACGATGTGGCGGGCCTTCTTGGCGAGCGCAAACTGGATCGCGTCGTCAGTCGCGGTATCGCAGGCGTGGAGCGCGGTGACGATATCGACCGTGGCAGGCAGCTGTTGCGAGCCGATCGATGCGGCCACCGTCGCGTTGAGAAACGACATGCGCGGAAAGCCGAGCCGGGCCGCGAGGGCGCGCGACTTGTCGACCAGTTCGTCGCGCGTCTCGATGCCGAAAATGTGGGCGCCCTGACGGTCCTTGAGATAAAGGTCGTAGAGGATGAAGCCGAGATACGACTTTCCCGCGCCGTGGTCGGCGAGCGTGAGCGTATCCTGCCGCCCGAGCACCTCGTCGAGCAGTGGTTCGATGAAGTGGCACAGGTGATAGACCTGCTTGAGCTTGCGCCGGCTGTCCTGGTTGAGCCGGCCATCGCGCGTCAGGATGTGCAGCGCCTTCAAGAGCTCGACCGACTGTCCGGGGCGCAGCACCTCCGCCAGGGGATCGGAGAAGACCGTTTTTGGGGCGCGTTCAGCGGAGGAGGCAGGCTGCTTCATGATGGCGAGGCGGGTGGGCGAAGGGCAGAGCGTAACAAAAACCCGGCGCCGGCGACGCGTTTCTGACGACGGCGGTTTCCGGGATAATGCCGCGCTCGCTCAAAGGGTTTTTATCGTGTCCGTCGTCAACATCTCCTGCTACAAGTTCGTCACGCTCACCGATCGTGAGGCCCTCAAGGCCGACCTCACCGCGCGCTGCCTGCAGCTCGGACTCAAGGGCACGATTCTGCTGGCTCCCGAAGGTATCAACGTCTTCCTTGCCGGTTCGCGTGCGGCGATCGATGCGATCGTCGCGGTGCTGCGCGCCGACCCGCGCTTCGCCGGCCTCGAGCCCAAGCTGAGCGTGTCGGCCGAAGCGCCGTTCAAAAAGATGCGTGTTCGGCTGAAGAAGGAAATCATCACGATGAAGATGCCGGTCGTACGTCCCGAACAGGGCCGCGCGCCTGCGGTCGCGGCAGCGACACTCAAGCGCTGGCTGGATCAGGGCTGTGACGACGAAGGCCGCCCGGTCGTCATGCTCGACACGCGCAACGACTACGAGGTCGCGGAGGGCACCTTCGAAAATGCCGTCGACTACGGCATCCGGGTCTTCAGTGAATTTCCGCCGCAGTTGCAACGCCACAGCGCCGATTATGCGGGAAAGACCGTGGTGTCTTTCTGCACTGGCGGCATCCGCTGTGAAAAGGCAGCGATCCACATGCGGGAAACCGGCGTCGAGCGCGTCTACCAGCTCGAAGGCGGCATCCTCAAGTATTTCGAGGAGGTTGGTGGCGCCCATTACCGCGGCGGCTGCTTCGTCTTCGACGCGCGTGAAGCCGTCGGCGCCGACTTGCAGCCGATAGGCGGGCGCATTCACTGCTGAGACGCGCCTCCGGACTGCCGGCCATCAGCCGAGTTCGCGTATCGACTGCATCGGCGGCACCCGCGTGATGTGGCGCGTGGTGAGCCAGCCGCTCGCGCCGACCAGGAGCGCGCCGGCAGCGGGGAGCACGAGCCACAGCCAGGGGTGGGCGCGCACCGGCAACTCAAACAGCCGGTCTCCGATCAAGGCCATCGCGATTTCGGCGCAGATGCTCGCGAGGAGGCCCGCAAGCACGCCCAGAACGATGAATTCGCTCCACAGGCCTTTTGCCAGGTAGGCGCGTTCTGCACCCAGCGTGCGCAGCAAGACGGCTTCCTGTTGCCGCGCGTCGAGGCTTGCGAGCAGCGTCGCGACCACGACGGCCATGCCGGCAGCGAGCAGGAACCCCAGCAAGAGCTGAATCGCGCCGATGATCTGCGCGAAGACGGCTTCGATATTCGCAATGAGCTTGTCGAGCGCGAGCACCGTGATGCCGGGAAAGGCCTTGACGAAGCCCGGCAGCACCTTCCTCGCCGCGGGCGGGACGTAGACGCTCGCGATCAGGCTCGCTGGGAAGGCGTCGAGTTGGCCGGGGGCGAAGATCACGAAAAAATTGGGCTGCATCGAATCCCACTTCACGCTGCGGATGCTCGTGATGCGCGCGGTGAGAGTCTGGTCGCCGACCTGGAAACCGAGCACATCGCCGAGCGCGAGTTGCAGGCGCTCGGCGATCCCTGACTCGACCGAGATCTCCGCGTCGCGCCGCTCGCCGTGCCATCGTCCGCCAAGTACCACGTTGTTCGTGGGAAGCGTCGCTGTCCAGGTCAGGTTGAGCTCACGCCGCAGCGTATTGCTGTCGCGCGCGTCGGCGGGCAGGTTTTCCGCGATGGGCGCGTCGTTTTTCGTGATGAGGCGGCCGCGCACCATCGGGTAGAGCGTCGACGCTTGCAAGCGATGTCCGGCGAGGTAGGACGCCACGGCTTCCTGCTGATGCGGCGCGATATTCACGAGAAAATAATTCGGCGCCCGCGGCGGCAATTGCGCGCGCCAGCCGGCGACGAGATCGCTGCGCACGAGCGCGAGCAGTGCCACCAGAAATAGCGCAAGGGTGAAGGCGCCGAGCTGCAGGCTGCTGTCGAAGCGGTGACGCAGGAGTTGTGCCATGCCGAAGCGCAAGGGCCCGTGGGCGAGGCGCTGGACGCTGCGCCCTGCGAGCAACGCCAGTCGCGCCAGCAGCGCGAGCACGCCGACGAGCGCGAGGAGCGCCCCGACAAAAATGCCGACGAGTTTGACGTCGCCGGCGTACCAGGCGATCAGCGCGAGCAAGGCGGCCGCGCTGATCGTTGCGCTGACCCAGGCCGACAGCGGCAGCGGCGGCAGGTCGCGCCGCAGCACGCGAAGCGGGGGCACGCGGACCAGACGCACGAGCGCGGGCAGGCTCGCGCCCGCCAGAGCGAGCAGCCCGCTGGCGATGGCCACGCCGACCGGCTGCCAGCCCAGGGCGGGCAGGCGCGTGACGGCGTCCGGCAGGATCATTCCCGCGAGCGCCTGCTGCATGAGCGCGCCGACCGCGACGCCGAGCAGGCTGCCCAGGAGTCCGAGCGTCAGCAGCTGGGTCGCGTAGAGCGTGCGCAGCTGCCGCGTCGTCGCACCGAAACAGCGCAGCAGCGCGGCTTGGTCATAATGGCGTAGCGCATGGCGGTGGGCGGCGATGGCGATCGCTGCCACCGACAACAGCAGGCTGATCAGCGCCGTGAGCTGGATGTAACGGTCGGCGTTCGCGAACGCGCCACGCAGCGTCTCGACGCCTTCGCGCGAACCGATCAGGCGCTGGGTGCTGTCGAGGTGCGGCTTGAGCGCGCCGCTGAAGGCTTTGAGGGCGGCTGACTCCCCGGCGAACTGGTAGACGTAGGTGACGCGGCTGCCGGGCTGCACGATGCGGGTTTGCGCGAGCTCGTCGGCGCGCAAAAACACGCGCGGCGCAAGCCCGAACACGCCGCCGAGTTGCCCCGGTTCTTCGACCACGACGCCGGCGATGCGGAATTTGGCTTCGCCGATCTGGACGCGATCGCCGACCTGCGCGTTGAGCAGCGGCAATAGCGCCTGATCGACGAACACCGCCCCTGGCGGCGGAAGCGCCGCGCGGGTTTTGCCCGGGGTGAACGGGCGGTCGGCGATGCGCACGCTGCCGCGCAGCGGATAGCGCGCGTCGACGGCGCGTACCGAAGCCAGCTGGAATGCGTCGCCTCGACTGACCATGCTCGTGAAGTCGAGCGCGGTCGAGGTCTGAAGGCGGTGGCGAGGCCAAGCTTCGACGCGGCGCGGGCTCGTGACCAGGAGGTCGGCGCCGAGAAAGCTCGCGCCTTGTTCGTT
>CBJMYK010000179.1:0-3976 GCA_966433795.1 uncultured Thiobacillus sp.
AGCCCGACGGTCGCCGTCGCTGTCCCGGGCCGCTGGATCGGGGGTCGCGCGCGGGTGTTACGTGGAAAGCCGCTGACTAGCGCGAAATAAAACAAGCCGGTCATCCATTGCTTTGCCCGCGCGCAGCAGAGGCCGCGGGAGCACACCAGATCGACACCCTCGACACGTCGCGATCACAGCGGCACGCGAGGCGCTGCGCTCGTTCAAGGTGCACGTCGGATTGGGATGCCGCCTGAACGCTAACCGAAGTCGTCGGTTGTTGGGCCGGCTCGGCGGGCGTGTCTGCCAAAGTCGCCGCAGCGAGAGCCAGAAAGATCGTGAGGGGTCCAAGGCGAACTATCGTTTTTTCCGATATCAGAACCCAGAATTTTTCGTTGGATGGGCACATTAGAGATCTCTAAACTTGCCCCCTCTTAGGAGCCGCCGTGAATAGCCGTGCCGACCTGGATACCTTGCTCCCCGAATGTGACAACGAAGGCTATCTGCTCGACCCCGCTCAATGGACGCGCGCATGTGCCCCCTTGCTTGCCGCAAGAGACGATCTGGCACTCACCGGCGCTCACTGGCAGGTCATCGACTTTATTCGCGACTGGTACGCCGAGAACGAGAGCGTGCCGGAGGCGCGCCGCGTGATACAGCATCTCGCCGCGGATCATGGTGACAAGCGTGCGGCGAAACACGCCCTGTATGAACTCTTCCCACTGGGCTACGGCCAGCAGGCCTGCCGAATCGCCGGCATGCGCAAGCCCTTGAAACTGATGCTCGATGTTTGAAGTGGAGAGCAGGACACGATGAAAAACGTTTATGCGGTGCCCGAGGCGGTCAACAAGAAGAAGGCAGGGCTGCTGCAGGGCTGGCGCGGGCTGAAGATCGGCTATACCGTCTCGGAACGCGAGCACTGGGTGTCCGCGGCCGGCGGCCTGGTCGGCATGCTGACCCTGCTATGGGTGAGCCATCTCTGGCTGTACGGACAAACGGGCGTCGTGCCGATCGCCTCGATGGGCGCTTCGGCGGTGCTGCTGTTTGCGGCACCCCATGGCGCGCTGTCGCAGCCTTGGGCGGTCTTCGGCGGACATGTCGTGTCGGCGTTGATAGGCGTCGCGTGCGCCCGATGGCTCGGCGCCAGTCCGCTACTGGCTGCGTCGCTGGCGGTCGCCTTGTCGATCGCCGCGATGTACAGCCTGCGCTGCTTGCACCCGCCCGGTGGGGCCACCGCGATGTACGCCGTCCTCGGGGGCGAGAGCGTTGAGGCGCTGGGATATGGCTATGCATATGACCCGGTTGCGTTGAACGTGTTGATACTGCTCCTGATGGCCGTGGCCTTCAACTACCCGTTCGCCTGGCGGCGCTACCCCCAGGTCTGGTGGCGTCAAACGACGGCTGAAACCGCGAAGCCCGGCACGGCTGAGGAAAAGTGCATGATCCCGCACAGCGATCTCGTCTACGCCTTGAGCCAGATCGATACCTTCGTCGACATCAGCGAGGCGGATCTGCAACGGATCTATTCGCTGGCGCTCGGTCACCATCACCAGCAGGAAGCCACCGCGGCCCCGCAGCAGGCGAGACAGGTCGAATCCGTGACCTGACCTTCGACACGGCGGTCTAACCGAGCGCCGTGTCGAGCACCATCATCAGGACGAAGCCGCCGATGAGACCGAGCGTCGCGGCCTGTTCGTGTCCCTTGCGATGCGTCTCCGGCACGATCTCGTGCGACACGACCCAGATCATCGCGCCCGCCGCAAAGCCCAGCCCGATCGGATAGAGCGGCGCGAATCCCGTCGTCAGCGCGACGCCGACGATCGCGCCGAGCGGCTCGGCGAGACCGGTGAGCGCCGCGGCGAGCGTCGCTCGCCAGGGGACGTAGGCGACGGTCCGCAGCGCGACCGCGACGACCAGCCCTTCGGGAATGTCCTGGATCGCGATCGCCGTCGCGAGCGGCAGGCCGACCGAGGGATCGCCGCCCGAGTAGCCGACGCCGATTGCCATGCCCTCGGGAAAATTGTGCAGCGCAATCGCGAAGACCATCAGCCATACCCGGCGCAGGTGGACCCAGTCGGGACCGTGGCGGCCGGCCTGCGCGTGCTCGTGCGGCACAGCCTTGTCGGCGAGAAGCAGGAATAGCGCCCCCAGCACCAGACCCCCGGCGACGAGGCCGGCGCCGCCCGATTTGCTGCCCAGAATGCCGGTACCGGCGGCGACACCCGGAACGATCAGGGAAAAACAGGCAGCCGCGACCATCACGCCGGCGCCGAAGCCCAGCATCGCGTCTTCGGCACGCGGTGAGACCCGGCGGATGAAGAGCGCCGGCAGGGCGCCGACGGCAGTCGCAAGCGCAGCGACGCCTGCCCACGCCAGGGCCTGGCCCATAGGCGTGTCGAGGTGGGCCCCGCCTCGCGCCCAGGCGACCCAGGCGAGCCCGGCGAGAAGCAGGAGCCCGAACGCGCCGCCGCCGACCCTGATCGCCGCGGCATGGCGGGGATCGGTGAGGTAACGCTGCAGGCTGCGGACCGCCGTGTTCATGGGTTCAATTTAGCCAATCGGGCGTCGCGCACCGCGTTGGACGAGGCGCGCCCCACTTGAAACGCACGGCGTGTGATCGATGCAGTGGATTGTCTAGAATAGGCCGATCGCCATAATGAACGCCGCGATGACCCTCCAAGAACTCCGCTACCTGGTCGCCCTGGCCGAGCACGGCCATTTCGGTCGTGCGGCCGAGGCCTGCTTCATCACCCAGTCGACGCTGTCGACCCAGATCAAGAAACTCGAGGATTTTCTCGGCGTGATCCTGTTCGACCGCAGCCTGAAGCGCGTCACGCCGACGCCGATCGGCCGTGAGATTCTTCAGGCCGCGCGCAACATCGTCGACGAAGCCGAGCGCATCCGGGCGCTGGCGAAGCACGCGCAGGATCCGATGACGCGCACGGTCCATCTCGGCGTGATCCCGACGCTCGGGCCTTACTACCTGCCGCACGCGTTGACGCTCGTGCACAGGAAGCATCCCGGGTTGCGCCTGCTGCTGCGCGAGGAGATGACGCCACAGATACTCGAACACCTGGCCGACGGCAGCCTCGACGCCGGCCTGCTGGCGCTGCCGGTCAGCGACGAGAGCCTGCGCGTCGAGCCCTTGTTCTACGAGCCCTTCTACGCGGCCTTGCCGGCAGGTCACGCGCTTGCCGCGCGCGACGTTTTGAACGTCTCCGACATCATGGCCGAGAAACTGCTGTTGCTCGACGAGGGCCACTGCCTGCGCGAGCAGGCCCTGGACGTGTGCGGCGCCGGCAGCAGCGGGCGCGAGGAGGTGCGCGCCACCAGTCTCGAGACGCTGCGTCAGATGGTCGGCATGGGGCTCGGCCTGACCCTGCTCCCTGCCCTGGCCGTCGACGCCGCGCCGCGTCTGACCAGGAAAATGGTCGAAATCCGGCCCTTCAGCTCGCCACCGCCCGGACGCACGATCGGGCTGGCGTGGCGGCGGCGCGCACCGTTTCCGGAAACCTTCGAGCGCCTCGCGCAGACTTTGAGGGCCACGCTGCCGCAAGGCGTCGCGCCGGTGATCCTGGGCGGCGGGGGGTCGGCGGTGCCCGCCGTGCCCGGGCGGAACTTGTCTCGACGCGCCGGCGTCCGCGGGAGAGTCGTTTAGAATCTCACCACCTTGAAACGCCCTTTTTCTCTCCTGCTCAGCAGCGTTTTTCTGACGTGGCCTACGGCCCGGGCTGCGACGCCCGAGCACCCGCCGCGCCCCGGCGTCTTCTGGTCCGCGGTCGGCGCGCCTGCGCTCGAGATGGGGGCGCTGCGGCGCGACGAAGTGCGCGTATCCAGCATTGCTGCGCTGACCGCGCATGCGCCGTTCAGTTCGCAGTCCGGGGTGGTGTGTTTAACTCGCCTGACGCAGCGTCCCACGGCAGATCGTGAAGTCGTTCGACAGGCATTACTCGCCCGCGCGTTGTCGATTCCGGCGGTTGGTGCGGCCGGCGGCCTT
>CBJMYK010000180.1:0-3976 GCA_966433795.1 uncultured Thiobacillus sp.
CCTCCTCGCCATGGCCGACCTGAACCAGATTCTGCACGCGCTCATCCTCGGTTTCGTCGAGGGTTTCACCGAATTCCTGCCCATCTCGAGCACCGGGCATCTGATCCTCGCCGGACAGCTGCTCGGCTTCAACGGCGAGAAGGCCAAGGTCTTCATGATCGCCATCCAGCTGGCGGCGATCCTTGCGGTCGTCTGGGAATACCGCGTGCGGCTCCGTCACGTCGTGACTACCGTGCATACCGAGCCGGCGTCGCGCCGGCTCGCCCTCAATCTGCTGGCGGGATTTCTTCCCGCGGCGGTGCTGGGTTTTCTCTTCTACAAGGAGATCAAGGGTTATCTGTTCAATCCCATCGTCGTGGCGTCGGCGCTCGTGATCGGCGGCGTGCTGATCCTGTGGGCGGAGCGCCGCAAGCACGTGATCAGCACGCCGACGGTCGACGACCTGAGCTGGCGACGCGCACTCGCGGTCGGCTTTGCGCAGGCGCTCGCGATGGTTCCCGGCACCTCGCGCTCGGGCGCGACCATCATCGGCGGGCTTTTTCTCGGGCTCTCGCGCAAGGCCGCGGCCGAGTTCTCTTTCCTGCTCGCCATCCCGACGATGTTCGCGGCGACAGCCTACGATCTCTACAAGAACTGGCAGCTCTTCGACGCCGGCGACATTCCGCTGTTCGCGATCGGCGGCGTCGCGTCGTTCGCCAGCGCATTGTTCGCGGTGCGAACGCTGATCAAGTTCGTGAGCCGCCACGACTACACGGTGTTCGCCTGGTACCGCATCGTATTCGGCGGCGTCGTGCTCGCGACCGCGTATACGGGGCTGGTCGACTGGGGCATCACGCACTGAGCACATGGGTTGATGGAAAAAAAACCGGTCGCGATTGCGGCCGGTTTTTTTCCGATCTGCCTCGTACGATGCGGTGTGCCGCGTCTATTTGAGGTTCATGCAGTTGGCGTAGTAGGTCACGGTGGCCGGCCAGTCGCTGAAGATGCCGAGGATGCCGACATCCTTCGCCAGTACGTCGAGCACGGTCATCACGTCGCCTTCGCGTTCGATCGCCGAGTCGACGGTCTGGTAGTAGAAGCCGTTGTTGCCGTCGGCCAGAATGCCCGAGCGCTCGAGCGTCCAGGGGATGATGTCGAGCCCGGCAGCCTTGGCGTTGCGCGCGTAGTCCGAGGGCACGATGCGGCCATTGCCGTCGACGTCGAGTAGCGCAAAGAGCGGCGGTGCGACGACGTTGATGCCTTCGTCCCTGTAGCTGTGCAGCTCGGCGGCGCCCGGGAGTTCGGCGACGGTCTCGGCGTCATCCAGATAGACCGCCTGCCTGCCAAATGCGGGCGCGTGAGCGATCCAGTAGCGGATGTCACGGATGTCGAAGGACTGCGCCCAGACGTCCTGCGGCGGCACGCCCAAGGCCTTGTACTCGTCGATCATCTGCTGCGCATAAGCCTCCTGCGTGTAGTCGCCGACGCCGTCGCCGTCGCTGTCATACGGCATCGGCACGCTGGCGCCCTTCAGTTCGGGCGTCATTTTCACGCCCAGTTTCTTGAAGAGCGCGATGCTCTCCCTGTGGGTCATGAGCGTACCGCTGCTGGGACCGGCGTAGAGGTCGGTGCGGAAGGCGGGGGTACCGTCGAGATACTCGGCGACGGTGCGCGCGCGCGGATTCGATGCGTCCATCTTGCCGCGCAGGGTCTTGAACTCGGAAAGGGTGATGTCGCTCGTGCGGCACTCGGCTGTTGCCGGCGTGAGCAGTTTTCCATCCGCATCGATCGTGGCGGGCGTGAAGGGTTTTGTGCACTTGGCGGCGAGCGGCGTCGCGAGGATATTGGTCGTGGTGTGCAGGTCGTTGTGTGCATGACGACAGACCAGTTGCTTGTCCCGGGTGAACGTCACGTCGCATTCGACGATGCCGGCACCCATGCGCGCCGCGGCCTCGTAGGACTCGCGCGTGTGTTCGGGGAACTGCATCGCCGCGCCGCGGTGGCCGATCGAGAAATCGCGCTTGCGGAACGGGCCGTCGACGCATTGCTGCAAGGAGCGCTTGAGCGCGCCGTCCGGCATGTCATCGACCAGAAAGAACGGGCGCGGACCGAGCTGGACGGTGTGGGCGGCGCGAGCCGACGGGCGATGATCGTCGTGCGCGTGCCGGTCGTCGGCCGATACCTGCGTGGCGATGACGAGCAGCACGGTGGAGGCGGCGACCTGCGGGGATGCAAAGAGGCGAAGCATACGGACTCCTGTGGGAATTGACGGGGAAGTCGGCGGGGCCGACGGTGCCACCGTATTCCCGGAATCTGTCAGCAACATGACGCGACGTGCGTCGCGCGCGGGCTTCAGCCTGTTCGGGGCGGGTTTTTTTCGAGTTTTCGCTGCAGGGTACGGCGGTGCATCTTCAGCGCGCGCGCGGTCGCCGAGATATTGCCGTCGTGCTCGTTCAGCACCTTCTGGATATGTTCCCACTCGAGCCGCGCCACCGAGAGCGGCTGGGGACTGACGTCGAGCGCCGCGTCGGGCTCGTCGCGCAGCAGCGCGGCGACGATCTCGTCGGCGTCGGCAGGTTTCGCGAGGTAGTGACGCGCGCCGAGGCGCACGGCCTCGACCGCGGTTGCGATGCTCGCGTAGCCGGTCAATACGACGATCGCCGGCGCAGGCCCGCGCGCCGCAAGCATGGCGACGACCTTGAGGCCCGACTCGCCCGGCAACTTGAGATCCACCACCGCGTGGCTCGGCAGGAATTGCGCGGTGACGGCAGCGGCGTCGGCGGCGTCGTGGGCGAGCGCGACCTCAAAGCCGCGCTTCTTCATCGCGCGTGCCAGGGCCGCCGCAAAATCGACGTCGTCCTCGACGATCAAGAGTCTCATCATGGTGTTCATGGGAGCGGGCTCCAGGGTAGACGGATGCTGACGCGCGAGCCGCCGCCCTCGCGCTCGGTCAGCGTGAGGCTGCCGCCGAGCCGTTCGAGCGTGGCGTGGGTGAGTGCAAGGCCGACGCCCCAGCCGCGCCCCGCCTTGCCGCTGAACAGCACGCGGCCGGCCTGCGCCTTCTGTTCCGGCGTGAAACCGGGGCCGCGGTCGCCGACTTCGATGACGAGGGCGTCGGCCTCGACGGACGCGCGGAACTCGACCGCGGCCGGCGCGGCGTCAGCGGCGTTGTTGAGGACGTTCATGACCGCCTGCTCCAATCCGTCGGGCGGGACGAAATTCGCCGCAGACGATGGCAAGGCCGTTACTACCTCGGCCTCGGGGCGCAGCATCTGCCAGCGCTCGACGAGCCCGGCCAGCCATGCGGCGAGCGGTTGCGCCGGCGGCGCGGTGCCGTCGCCCGCGCGCGCCGCGAGCCGGGTCAGGATGTCCTTGCACGCGCGCGCCTGGCGTTCGAGCAGTCGGCAGTCGGCGCCGATGTCGGGGTCGTTCGCGAACTCCGAAGCGAGTTCGTGCGCCGTCGTCTGGATCGTTGCGAGCGGGGTGGCGAGCTCGTGCGCGGCGAGTGCCGCCTGTGTGCCGAGCGCGACGATGCGCTCGTCGCGCAGCTGCTTTTCGCGCAGGGATGCGAGCTCCTGGTCGCGCAGGCGCAAGGCCGCGTGCATGCGCGTGACGAAGGTGGCGATCAGGCCCGCGCTGATGACGAAGTTGAACCACATGCCGCCCAGGTGCATGCCGTAAGCGGCCGCGGGGTCCGACACGGCGAGCGGCTGGTAGACGAACAGCAGCAGCGCGTAATAGCCGCCGGCAACCGCCGCGAGCAGCCACACCCAGCGCGCGCGCAGGCTGATCGCAGCGATCACGATCGGGACCAGCATCAGCGATACGAAGGGGTTGGTCGCGCCCCCGCTGAAGTAGACGAGTACGGCGAACGCGGTCAGGTCGACGAGCAGATGGGCGAGAAACTCCATCTGCGTGGCGGGCAGGTCCTGACGCAGTCGCCACGCCGTGGTGAGCGCGAACAGCGCCATCAGCACGAGCACGGCGGCCATGGGCG
>CBJMYK010000181.1:0-3974 GCA_966433795.1 uncultured Thiobacillus sp.
CAAGCGCAGCCTGGCTGAAGCGCGCGTGCCGTTCGAGACGCCGCGCGGCGCGGAATTGCACATTCGACTACCGTCGGTGCTCGAGGTGCTCTATCTAATCTTCAACGAAGGCTATGCGGCCACCGCAGGTGACGACTGGATGCGGCCCAGTTTATGCGAGGAGGCGCAGCGGCTCGGCCGCGTGCTCGCCAGCCGCCTCCCTGAGGTGGCCGAAGCGCAGGGCCTTCTCGGGCTGATGGAGATCCAGGCGTCGCGGCTCGCCGCGCGCATCGACGCATCGGGTCAGCCGGTCCTGCTGATGGAGCAGGATCGCGCCCGCTGGGACCGGCTGCTGATCCGCCGTGGGCTCGCGGCGCTGGAACGCGCCCAGGCCCTACCAGGTCCGCTCGGCGCGTATACCCTGCAGGCCGCCATCGCCGCCTGCCACGCACGCGCGGCATCCGCCGCCGAAACCGACTGGGCGCGCATCGCCGCGCTCTACGACGCGCTGGCGCAGCTCGCGCCCTCGCCTGTGGTGGCGCTCAACCGCGCCGTCGCTGTCGGCATGGCCTTCGGTCCGGCGGCGGGATTGGAGCTGGTCGAGGCACTCGTTGCCGAGCCCGCGCTCAAGGCTTATCACCTCCTGCCCGCAGTGCGCGGCGATTTGCTCGCGAAACTCGATCGGGTCGAGGAGGCGCGTGCCGAATTCGCACGCGCGGCACAGCTGGCGCAGAACGCGCGGGAGCGGGCTTTGTTATTGGCGCGGGCAGCGAAGATCGGTGGGAGCGGACAGCCGTGAGTGTATCGGCCTCGTTGCTGCCATGTGGGCCATGAAACCCAGTATCAGCGCCTTCGTCTCGAATCAGGCGGCCTCCTTCGGCCGCATCTGCCGGCTGTAGAGGAACTCCAGCACCTGGCTGCGCAGCGCGTGGTAGTCCGGGTTGTGTCCCAGCTGCAGGCGGTCGCGCGGACGCGGCAGATCGACGCTGAGAATTTCGCCGATCGTCGCGGCCGGGCCGTTGGTCATCATCACGATGCGGTCGGAGAGCAGCACCGCCTCGTCGACGTCGTGGGTCACCATGATGACCGTGCTCCCGGTCGCGGCGACGATCTTCATGAGCTCGTCCTGCAGGTGGGCGCGGGTCAGCGCGTCGAGCGCGCCGAAAGGCTCGTCCATCAACAGCACCTTCGGCTCCATCGCGAGTGCGCGCGCGATGCCGACGCGCTGCTTCATGCCGCCCGAGATTTCGCCTGGCAGCTTGCTCGCGGCGTGGGCGAGGCCGACGAGGTCCAGTGCCGCGGCGGTGCGTGCCTTGAGTTGGGCGCGCGGCGCCTTGCCGCCGAACACCTTTTCGACGGCGAGGTAGACGTTCTGGAAGGTCGTGAGCCACGGCAGGAGCGAGTGGTTCTGGAACACCACGGCACGCTCGGGCCCCGGTCCCTTGATCTCCTTGTTGGCCAGGAGCAGCACGCCCTCGGTGGCGTCGAGCAGGCCGGCGACGAGATTCAGCAGGGTCGACTTGCCGCATCCGGAGTGGCCGATCAGCGCGATGAATTCGCCCTGCGCGACGTCGAGGTTGACGCCGGTGAGCGCCGCGAAGTCGCCCTTCCTCGTGCTGAAGGTCATGCCGGCGTTCTCGACCTGCAGATACTTTCGCCCGGAGCCAGCGTTGGGCGGTGTGACGTTCGCGGCGCGGGACTTGCGTGAGGCTTCGTATTCCATGTCGACGTCTCCTGTCATGTGTAGCTGAAGCGGTTGGCCAGGACCATCAGCGCCTGCTCGAGCAGGAGTCCGACGATGCCGACGATGAAGATCGCGATGATGATGTGGGCGACGTTGAGGTTGTTCCATTCGTCCCACACCCAGAAGCCGATGCCGACGCCGCCGGTGAGCATCTCCGCGGCGACGATGACGAGCCAGGCGACGCCGATCGACAGGCGCACGCCGGTCAGCACGTGTGGCAGCACCGCCGGAAACAGGATGCGCGTGAATACGCGAAATTCAGACAGCTTCAGCACCCGCGCGACGTTCATGTAGTCCTGCGGAACCCGCTGCACGCCGGCCGCGGTGTTGAGCACCATCGGCCAGATGCTCGAGATGAAGATCACCCAGATCGACGCGGGCTCGGCCTTCTGCAGCACGAGCAGGCCGATCGGCAGCCAGGCGAGCGGCGACACGGGGCGCAGGATGCCGATGATCGGCGCGAGCATGCGGCTGAGAAAGTCGAAGCGGCCGATCAGGAAACCGAGCGGGATCCCGACTGCTGCGGCCGCGCCGAAGCCGACGCCGACGCGATAAAGCGAATTGAGAACGTTCCAGCCGATGCCCTGGTCATTGGGGCCGTTGTCGTAGAACGGGTCGGAGAACAGCGCGACCGCCGCCTCCCAGGTCAGGATCGGGCCCGGGAGCGTTTTCCCGCCATTCGCGACGAGTCCCCAGGCGCCGACGAAGAGCAGCATGCCCAGCAGCGGCGGAATCGCGTTCTTCAACAGAGTCGCGCCACCGTCGAGCAGGCGGCGGCCCGCTTCGGTCTCGAAGTAGGGCCGGCGCCGGACCGGGGCGGCGGCCGGAAGCGGGACGACTTCTTTTCCCGCGAGGATCTCACCGAGATTTTCGCTTGTTGCGTTGATTGCGCTCATGTCGCACTCCTCAAATGATGGTGGTGTCGCCGCGGCACGCGGCCGCGTAAGGTGTCTGATTCACGCCGCTGCGTCACCCGAGGCTCCGCACGCGGCGACGGTCGGGAGCGGTGTCGCGCGCGTGCGCTGCGGCGTTTTACGGTGGCATGGCGGGCCTCCTGCTCCGCGCGGCGCGCTGCCTCAGGCCTTGATCTTGAAACCGTCGGCGTAGGCCTTCGGGTTCGATCCGTCCCAGACCACACCGTCGATGAGTTTGGCGCTGCGCATCTCGGACGGCGGCAGCGGCGTCTTGGTCATGGCCGCGGCGGCCTTGTAGACCTCGATGCGGTTGACCTTCTTCGCCACGGCGAGATAGTCGGGATGCGTCTTCAATAAACCCCAGCGCTTGTGCTGGGTCAGGAACCACATTCCGTCGGAAAGGTAGGGGAAGCCGACCCGGCCGCCGTTGAAGAACTTCATGTAGTTCGCGTCGGCCCACTTCCTGCCGTTGCCGTTGTTGTACTGGCCGAGCATGCGGTCCTCGATCGAGTCGAAGTCGGTGTTGACGTAGGACTTCGCCGAAATGACCTTCGCGACTTCGGAGCGATTCTTCATGTCGTCGACGTACTTCGACGCGTCGAGGATCGCCGCGACCATCGCGCGTGCGGTGTTGGGATAGCGCTCTACGAATTCGGCAGTCGTGCCGAGCACCTTCTCGGGGTGGTCCTTCCAGATCTCCTGTGTCGTGACGGCGGTAAAGCCGATGTTGTCGCGAATCGCGCGCGCGCCCCAGGGCTCGCCGACGCAGAAACCGTCCATGTTGCCGACGCGCATGTTCGCGACCATCTGCGGTGGCGGCACGACGATGTTCTTGACGTCGCGGAAAGGGTCGATGCCGTAGGCGGCGAGCCAGTAGTAGAGCCACATCGCGTGGGTGCCGGTGGGAAAGGTCTGGGCGAAGGTGTATTCGCGCGGCTCGGCCTTCACGAGCTTGGCGAGGCTCGCGCCGCCGCTCACGCCCTTGTCTTTCAGCTGGTTCGAAAGCGTGATCGCCTGGCCGTTGTTATTGATCGTCGCGAGAACCGCCATGTCCTTCTTCGGGCCGCCGATGCCGAGTTGCACGCCGTAGACGAGGCCGTAGAGCACATGCGACGCGTCGAGCTCGCCGTTGACGAGCTTGTCGCGCACCGCCGCCCAAGACGCCTCCTTGCTCGGCGTGATCGCGAGGCCGTGTTTCCTGTCGAAGCCCTTGACCGCGGCCATCACGACCGACGCGCAGTCGGTCAGCGGAATGAAGCCGATCTTGAGGTCGGGCTTCTCGGGCGCGTCGGATCCCGCCGCCCAGGCGCCGCTTCGCACGCCCGGTGGCACCAGGG
>CBJMYK010000182.1:0-3973 GCA_966433795.1 uncultured Thiobacillus sp.
GGGACCTTCTGCTGCTTCAGCACCTTCGCGGACGCATCGCTCACCGAGCGCGATCTGGGAACTTTGCGCCTGTTCGCCGATTTCGTCGCAAAGCTCCTGGAACGGAAGTCGAACGAAACCACGCGCGAATACATCATCCGCGAGCGGGTGCGCGCCGTGCTCGACGGACGACACTACCGCATCGTCTACCAGCCCATCTTCAGCCTCGAGCCGAATACGCTGGTAGGGTACGAAGCGCTGACGCGATTTTCCCTCGAGCCCGTGAGGACGCCCGACGCGTGGTTCTGCGAAGCGGCCGAGGTCGGTCTCGACGAGGAACTCGAACTGGCGGCGATTCGCGAGGCCGCACGCGTCGTCGAGCGTCTGCCGGCGAAGGTTTATCTGTCGCTCAACGTCTCGCCGAACACGATTCTGAAGGGCTCGCTGGTCTCGGCCTTGAATGGCCATCCCCTCGAACGCCTGATGCTGGAAGTGACCGAACACACGTCGATCAACGACTACGAGCGGGTGGCCGCGACGCTCGCGCCACTGCGGCGGCAGGGCTTGCGACTCGCGGTCGACGACGCCGGCGCCGGCTTCGCGAGCTTTCGCCACATCCTGCAGTTGAAGCCCGACGTGATCAAGCTCGACTTCAGCCTGATCCACGGCATCGACCGCGACGGTGACCGCCGTGCGCTCGCCGCCGCCGTCATCCGGTTCGCCGAGGCGACGGGAAGCAAAGTCGTCGCCGAGGGGGTGGAGACCGAGGGCGAACTCCAGGCGCTGCGAAAACTGAACGTGAACAAGGTGCAGGGCTATCTGCTCGGACGTCCGGCGCCCTATCCGGGTGAGGCCTAGCTATTCTGGACGTGCCTGCCGTCTGGTTTAATGTCGCGTCTTCCATCCGGCATGCGAGGCCGTGTCGACCGGCCCGCTTCACGCGGGACAGATCGAGCGCACCGCCTCAGAACCCGCATCATGAAAACGCTTTTTTCCCTGGTCGAGTCACCTTTCCATCCCGATTTCACCGCGCTCTATCACAAGCTCGGCATCGCGGCCCAGCGCTTCGACTCCGCGCGCAACCTTCACCGCGCGCTGCAGAAGCAGCCGCCGGATTTCCTCGTCGGCGAGTTCATCTACGGCTGGGGCAACAACTACGCCGGCGCGAACGTCTCGAATCTCGACGTCACGATCCGCACGCTGCAGCGCTTCGCGCCGCAGGCGAAAGTGATCGTGTTCATCCATCCGCGCGAGGAAGACCATATCGGCAAGCTGATGGAACTGTTTCCCCTCCATGCCGTGCTGAGCTACCCGGTGAGCGAGCGGCAGCTCGAGGCGGTTCTCGCGCAGCCATAAGCGATGCCGGTCACGCCCTTCCAGGCGCTCGCCTGCCCGCTGGACGGCACGCCCCTGCAGCGCGACGGCGCCGCGTGGCGCTGCGCTTGGGGCCACAGCTTCGATGTCGCGCGTCAGAACTACGCGAATCTGTTGCCGGTGCAGCACAAGCGCTCGCGCGATCCGGGCGACAGCAAGGAGATGGTCGCGGCGCGGCGGCGCTTTCTCGCGGCCGGGTTCTACGCGCCGATCGCCGACGCGGTGAGCCGGGCCGTACTGGCCGATCTGCCGGCCGGCGCGACCGTCGCCTGCCTCGATGCCGGATGCGGCGAAGGCTACTACCTGCGCCAGCTCGCGGCTGCGGCGCCGGGCGAACGCAGGCTGGCGCTCATGGGCCTCGACATTTCGAAATGGGCGGTGCTCTCCGCCGCGAGGCAGGACGCGCGGGTCAGCTGGGTCGTAGGCAGCAACGCCCACCTGCCGGTATTGCCGGCCACGCTCGACCGCGTGCTGTGCATGTTCGGCTTTCCGGTCTATCCCGAGTTTGCGCGCGTGCTGAAGCCGGGCGGGCGGCTCGTGCAGGTCGACGCCGGGCCTGAGCATCTGCGCGAACTGCGCGAGATCATCTATCCCACGCTGAAGCCGCAACGCGCGGCCGACGCGCCGGCTCCTGCCGGCTTCGCCCGCCGGCCGGAGACGACGCTGCGCTTTCGCATCGAACTCGCGCGCGCCGAGGATATTGCCGACCTGCTCGCGATGACGCCGCATCTCTACCGCGCCACCGCCGAAGCGCGCGCAGAGGCGGCCAGGCTGACCGCGCTCTCGCTCGGCGTCGACGTGCGGCTGACGTGTTTCGAGCGGGCGGTGGCCTAAAAGAGGTACCTCCAGTGCTGCATTAGCGTTTTTGTTCTAAGATATTGGCCTCCGAATATCCTGCACAAGGGCTGAGCATGAAACGCTGGAACGTCAAATATCCCCGCCGGTTCGACCTCGAGTCCGACGACGACTACCTCAGATGGCGCGATGAGAAGCTCGCCGCCTATCCCCGTGACATCGGCGACCTGGTGGTCGAACTCGGCGACATGACCGCACCGACCGCAGCGGAAAAATCCAAAATCCTCGAAACGGTCGAACGCGCGAACATGTGCGTCTTCACGGCGGGGGCGGTCGAACTCGAGATGGCTTCCCTGCTGGCACTCGGCAATGAGCTCGGCGTCAGCCGCACCGACAAGTCCGCCCGGCATGCGCAGTCCGACGAATTGACCGACTCGGGCATCCTCAACCGCGCGGTCCCGTTCTCGACCCGCCATTGCAACTGGCACACCGATGCGACCTACTACGGCTCGAACCACACGATCCAGGCGCTGTTCCTGCTCTGCAAGCGCCCTGCGGTCGAAGGCGGCAGCAACAAGGTTCTGGACCATGAAGTGCTCTACATCCACCTGCGCGACAAGGCCCCCGAGGCCCTCGACGTGCTGATGAACAAAGACTGCTTCAACTACCGCAACCCCGCGAGCGGCGAGATCGACCTGCACCGCGGCGGCAAAGTCTTCTGGACCAACCCCTACGGCCCCCTGTGCCACCGCTTCTCGTTCCGCAAGACCGACATGGCCTGGTCGGAGGACAGCAACGTCGCCGCCGCCCGGCAGGTGCTCGAGTCGCTGATCTCGGACGAGTCGGCGCAGGTCATCGAAGGCCGCCTCGAGTCCGGAATGGGCCTGATCTCGAACAACGTGCTGCATACCCGCGAAAGGCTGGTCGACAGCGACGACGCCGCGAAAAAACGCCTGCTTTTCCGCGCCCGCTTCTACGACCGCGTGAATCCCGAGCTCGCGGCCTGAGCGGACATTCCTGAGGGCGTTGCGCCCGGCGCAGGCCGCAACGCGCAGATCGGAAGGAATTTCGATGGGGCGCTGACGCGAGCCGCCGGAACCCGGAAACCCGGGAAAGCGCGGCAACCGGGCGAATTCAGGAATGCCGTACGAGTGCACCCGACGCAGGCGCCCGCACCGGCCGCAATGGGCGCTTCAGGGCGCGGCGAGAGACGGCTGCTTTACGGCCCTAAGCGGCAAAGCCGATAATGGGGGCGTGGCGATATAACGAAGAACGCCACGTCGACCCGCCGGGACGCTTCCGCCATGCCACGCGCTTTCCCCTTTGCCTGCTCGCTCGCTGTTTCGCGCTGCCCCGCGTCGGGCTTGGCGCGGCATTGCCAATGAGCGCCACGCTGATCCTGCTGACGAGTTCGAGCATCGTCGCGCTGGCCGTGGCGGCGATACTCTTCGCCATCGCGAGGACCTATCCCAAGAGCATTCAGGGCCTGCGCGAGTGGAGCGCAGCCGCGGCGCTCATGGGTTTCAGCATGCCGCTTTTCGGCGCGCGCGACCTGATTCCCGATGCGCTCAGCATCGTGGCGGCCAATCTGATGATCCTGGCGGGCTTCATGATGATGAACCGGGGCATCAGGAAGTTTGCCGGGCAGGCGCCGCGATTCGGGCGGACGCTGATGATCGGATTCGTGCTGTCCTTTCTCGCGCTGCTCATCTGGTTCACCTACGTCCGGCCGCACATCGGAATACGGATTGCCACCGTGAGCGTGTTCACGCTCGCCGTCATCGCCGACCAACTGGTGCTTGTGCTGAAGACCGTGCCGCGCGCG
>CBJMYK010000183.1:0-3971 GCA_966433795.1 uncultured Thiobacillus sp.
TCCAGTGCCAGCTCCTTGAGGGTGCGCCCCGCTGCGGCCGCGCCTTGGGTGATGAGCACGGTATTCAGGCGCGGCTGGGTCTGCTGGTCGAGCTCGTGGTCGACGTCGCTCGCGCCGCGAAAGAAACCGCGCATCAGCGCGTAGCGCGTCTCGCGCACGTCACGCACCCGCCGCAGCACTTGGGCGAGCGGCACCCCGAGCAGCATCAGTGCGTGCGAGGCGAGCATCAGCGAACCCTCCATCACTTCCGACACCACTTCGGCCGCGCCCGCCGCCTTCAACGCGTCGATATGGGTGTCGTCGATCGTGCGCACGATGACCGGGAGATCCGGGCGCAGCTCGCGCACGTGACGCAGGATGGCCATGCTCGAATGCACGTCGGAATAGGTGACGACCACGGCCTGGGCGCGGCTCAAGCCGGCCGCGACGAGCACCTCGCGGCGGCTGGCGTCGCCGTAGACGGCCGAAACGCCTGAGGCAGCGACCGCACGGATACGCTCGGGGTCGGCGTCGAGCGCGATGAAGGTGATGCCTTCGGCCTCGAGCAGGCGCGCCAGATTCTGGCCGCTGCGCCCGTAGCCGCAGACGATCACGTGGCGGGTCTTGCCGAAGCTCTTGATCGAAATGTCGTGGACTTCCTTGGCGCGCCCGGCCCACTCGCTGCCGGCAAGAAGCCGCGTGAGGCTGTCCATCCGGTGAATCAGAAGCGGCGCGATCAGCATCGACAGCACCATCGCGGCCAGCAAGGGCTGGGCGACTTCGACGCCGAGCAGCTTGAGATCAGCGGCCTGCGCGAGCAGCACGAAGCCGAATTCGCCGGCTTGCGCGAGCCCCAGCGCGGTACGCCACGCCGTCGGCCGGCCGCTGCCGAATGCGATTGCGAGACCGGCGACCAGCACGGCTTTGCCGATGACGATGGCCGACACGATCAAGAGCACCTCGGACCAGTCGAGCATCACCTGCATGGGGTCGAGTCGCATGCCGATCGTGACGAAGAACAGGCCCAGCAGCACGTCGCGGAAAGGCTTGATGTCGTCTTCGACCTGATAGCGGTACTCGGTTTCGGACACGAGCATGCCTGCGAGGAAGGCACCCAGCGCCAGGGACAAGCCTGCGCTCTCGGTCAGAAAGGCCAGGCCGAGCGTGAACAGCAGCAGATTGAGCGTGAACAGCTCGGGCGACTTGTGCCCGGCGACCCACTGAAACCAAGGGCGCATGATGCGCTGACCGACGAACAGCAGGAAGCCCAACACGATCATCGCTTTGAGCAGGGCAAGGCCGAGGGTGGCCGCCATCGCATCCGACTCTTGCGCGAACGCCGGTATCAGGATCAACAGCGGCACCACCGCCAGATCCTGGAACAGCAGCGCGCCGAAGATCTGGCGGCCGTGCGAGGTTTGCACCTCGAGCCGCTCGGCGAGCATTTTCGAGACGATCGCCGTGGACGACATCGACATGATGCCCCCGACCGCAAGCGCCGCCAGCGGCGGCAGACCGAGCATCCACGCCACCGCCGCACTGAGGACGATGGTCAACACGACCTGTGCGCCGCCGAATCCGAACACGGTCATGCGCATCGTCATCAGGCGTGGCAGGCTGAATTCGAGGCCGATCGAAAACATCAGGAACACAACCCCGAATTCGGCGAGGTAGCGCGCCTCTTCGCTATCCGGAATCCAGCCGAGTGCGAAGGGCCCGATCACGATACCGGTCACCAGATAGGCGAGCATGGTGGGCAGGCGCAGCGCTCGTGCCGCGGCCGCGACCAGCACGGCCACTGCGAGCAGGATCAGGACAAGCTGGAGGCTGCTACCGGGATGCATGCGATGTGACCGCTGCGCGTGTCCGTCGGGAAGTCGGCGTCCTCGTGTGGGGCATGCGGTCGTCGATGAGTAGGGTGTGTTGTTCGTGGGTTGCGTCCACGTCTGCGGGACGCAAGGAAATGGGCGGTTGCGACGCGGCGTTTAGTATACTTGCCGACCATGCAACTCCAATCCCCCTCCTCCGAACATTTGCTCGCACTGGCGCGTCAAGTACTCGATATCGAAGCCGAGGCGCTGCGTACGGTCTCGACGCGCCTCGACCAGGGATTCTCCGAAGCCGTTCGCCTGATCCTCGCGTGCACCGGCCGCGTCGTCGTCTCCGGAATGGGCAAATCCGGCCACGTCGGCAGCAAGATCGCGGCGACCCTGGCGTCGACCGGCACCCCTGCGTTCTTCATGCACCCGGGCGAAGCGAGCCACGGCGACCTCGGCATGATCGCGCACGACGACGTCGTCCTCGCCCTGTCGAATTCGGGCGAAAGCAACGAGATCGTCTGCATCGTGCCGCTCATCAAGCGCCGCGGCGCCAAGCTCGTGGCGATGACCGGTAACCGGGCATCGACCCTCGCACGCGAGGCGGACGCCCATCTCGACGCGGCGGTCGACAAGGAGGCCTGCCCGCTCAATCTCGCGCCGACCGCGAGCACCACCGCTGCCCTCGCACTCGGTGACGCGCTCGCGGTCGCGCTGCTCGACGCACGCGGTTTCTCCGCCGACGATTTCGCCCGCACGCATCCCGGCGGCAGTCTCGGACGGCGCCTGCTGATTCACGTCGGCGACGTCATGCATACGGGGGAAGCGCTGCCCAAGGTCGACCGCGACGCGACCTTGAAGGCCGCGTTATTCGAAATGACCAAGAAAGGCCTTGGCATGACCGCCATCGTCGACGGCGACGGCAAGGTGGCCGGGCTCTTCACCGACGGCGACCTGCGCCGGGCGCTCGAACACGCGCTCGATATACAGAGCGCCAGGATCGCGGATCTCATGACGCCGAAACCGAGGACGATCTGCGCCGACGAACTCGCCGCGGCGGCGGTGGAAAAAATGGAGACACTGAAAATCAACGGACTGCTCGTCGTCGACGCCGACAATCGCCTCGTCGGCGCGCTCAACATGCACGACCTGCTGAAAGCGGGGGTGGTGTAATGGCTGCCGAAGCGATCGCCCGCGCACGCAAGATCAAGCTGATCGCCTTCGATGTCGACGGCATCATGACCGACGGCACGCTTTTTCTCGCCGACGACGGCCAGGAATACAAGGGCTTCAATTCACTCGACGGCCACGGTCTGAAGATGCTCAAGGGCAGTGGCGTCGAGCTCGCGATCATCACCGGACGCAGCTCGCGCGTCGTCGAACACCGCGCACGCAACCTCGGGATCGACATCGTTCATCAGGGGGCGCACGACAAACTCGTCGTCTATCAGGCGCTCTGCCGAGAGCTCGATATCGCCCCGGAAGCCACGGCCTACATGGGCGACGATGTCGTCGATCTGCCGGTCATGCGCCGCGCCGGCCTCGCGATCACCGTTCCGGCGGCACCCGAGGTGGTGAAGGCCCACAGCCACTACACGACCACGCGCGAGGCCGGTCGCGGCGCAGTGCGCGAAGCCTGTGAATTCCTGATGCGGGCCCAGGGCACGCTGGACACGGCACTGGCCCCTTACCTGCAATGACAGGCGCGGTACAGGGCGCCGGCGGACCCGCGACCAAATGATCTCCCGGGGTTCGCTGTGGCTGCCGTTCGCGATTCTGCTTTTGCTCGCCGCGCTCAGCTTCGCGATCGAGCGCGCGGTACAGATGACGCCTTCGCCTGATCACGCCGTGGAAAGCGAGCCGGAAGGCATCATGGAAAATTTCGACGCCTTGCGCACCGACGCGAACGGCCGTCCGCACTACCGTTTGTCCGCCAAGAAACTCAAACACTATACCGGCAGCAAGCTCACCGAGCTCGAATTGCCACGCTTCATCCAGCTCGATCCGCAGAGCGGCGAAATCCGCGCCTCGGCGCGCGAGGCGACGGTCTCGCCGAGCGGCGACGAGGTCGAACTGCGCGGCGACGTCATGGTCGTCCGCGCCGCCGGGGCGGAGCACGCCGCCATGACCTTGCGCACGGCCCGGCTCCACGTGTTTCCCGAACAAGACATGCTG
>CBJMYK010000184.1:0-3969 GCA_966433795.1 uncultured Thiobacillus sp.
TCGACGCCGCGCTTGCCGAAGCCGCCGGGCACGAGAATCGCGTCCATGCCGCGCAAACAGTCGACGCCGGATTTTTCGATCTGCTCGGAGTCGATGTAATGGATCTTGACGCGGCTTTTCGTGTGCATGCCGGCGTGGATCATCGCCTCCGACAGCGACTTGTACGATTCGGTGAGGTCGACATACTTGCCGACGAAGGCGATGTTGACGGTATGTTCCGGATGCTCGAGCGCGTCGACGAGTTTTTTCCACACCGTGAGGTCGGCCGCCCGCGCGAGGATATTGAGCTTATGGCACACGATCTCGTCTAGCATCTGATCGTGCAGCATCGCGGGGATCTTGTAGATCGAATCGGCGTCGAGCACCTCGATTACGGCCTCGGGCCGCACGTTGGTGAAGAGCGCGATCTTGCGCCGCTCGTCCAAAGGGATCTCGCGGTCTGCGCGACACAACAGGATGTCGGGCTGGATGCCGATCTCGCGCAACTCTTTGACCGAGTGCTGGGTCGGCTTGGTCTTCAGCTCGCCCGCGGTCGGGATGTAGGGCAAAAGCGTCAGGTGGATGAAGCAGGTGTTCTCGGGGCCGTCCTCGAAGCCCATCTGGCGGATCGCCTCGAGGAAGGGCAGCGACTCGATGTCGCCGACCGTACCGCCGATTTCGACGAGCGCGACGTCGGCGCCCTTCGCGCCTTCACGGATCGAGAGCTTGATCTCGTCGGTGATGTGCGGAATGACCTGCACCGTGCCGCCGAGGTAGTCGCCGCGGCGCTCCTTGTCGATCACCGACTTGTAGATCTGGCCGGTCGTGAAGTTGTTGCGCTTGCTCATGCGCGCGCTGGAGAAGCGCTCGTAATGGCCAAGGTCGAGGTCGGTCTCCGCGCCGTCGTCGGTCACGAACACCTCGCCGTGCTGGAACGGGCTCATGGTGCCGGGATCGACGTTGATGTACGGATCGAGCTTCAAGAGGGTGACACGGATACCGCGCGATTCGAGCAGCGCAGCGAGTGAAGCGGAGGCGATCCCTTTCCCGAGGGAAGAAACCACCCCACCGGTGACAAACACATACTTCGTCATGTTATGGGCGGGGGCGGGTGATGGCGGATTTTACTCCATCCCCGATGAGGGCTCAATGACACTCCGCGGGCAGACCGCCCCGATGCACAAGCCACATCAACCGCGTGCGAGCCGTTTCCAGGTCGCGACGACCGTATCGGGATTGAGCGAAATCGACCCTATCCCCTGTTCGACGAGCCATTCCGCGAGGTCGGGGTGGTCGCTCGGCCCCTGCCCGCAGATGCCGATGTATTTGTCGTGCCGCCGGCACGCCGCGATCGCCTCGGCCAGCAGCTTCTTGACGGCCGGGTTGCGTTCGTCGAAGCCTTCGGCGACGAGGCCCGAGTCGCGGTCGATGCCGAGCGTCAGCTGGGTCAGGTCGTTGCTGCCGATCGAGAAACCGTCGACGTGACGCAGAAAATCGTCGGCGAGCAGCACGTTGGACGGAATCTCGCACATCATGATCAGACGCAGCCCGTGTTCGCCGCGCCTGAGGCCGTTCTGGGCGAGCAGCGCAACGACGGCTGCACATTCCTCGACGGTGCGCACGAACGGGATCATGACCTCGACGTTGGTGAGACCGAGCGTTTCGCGCACCTTTTTGAGCGCCCGACATTCGAGCTCGAACGCGGGGCGGAACAGCGTCGAGACGTAGCGGGCCGCGCCGCGCAGCCCGAGCATCGGGTTCTCCTCCCTCGGTTCGTAGCGGTCGCCGCCGACCAGATTGGCGTATTCGTTGGACTTGAAGTCGGAGAGCCGCACGATCACGGGCTGCGGCCAGAATGCGGCCGCGAGCGTCGCGATGCCTTCGGCGAGTTTGTCGACGTAGAACGCGACTGGGTCGTTGTAGCCGCCCGCACGCGCGTCGATCTCGTCGCGCACGGCCTGCGGCTGCTGGGCATAGTCGAGCAAAGCCAGCGGATGGACGCCGATCATGCGCGCGATGATGAATTCGAGGCGCGCGAGGCCGACGCCGTGATTCGGGATCTGCGCGAACTCGAAGGCGCGCTCCGGGTTGCCGACGTTCATCATGAGCTTGACCGGCGGCGTCGGCAGCGACTCGCTCGACAGCGTTTCGACCTCGAACGGCAGAGTGCCCGCATAGACGAATCCAGTGTCGCCCTCGGCGCACGAAACCGTGACGGCTTCGCCATCCTTGAGCACCGTGGTCGCGTTGCCCGCGCCGACGACGGCGGGAATGCCGAGCTCGCGCGCGACGATCGCGGCATGGCAGGTGCGCCCGCCGCGGTTGGTGACGATCGCCGCGGCACGCTTCATGACCGGTTCCCAGTCGGGGTCGGTCATGTCGGTCACCAGCACGTCGCCGCGCTGCGCGCGGTTCATCTCGGCCGGGGTCGCGATGACTCGCACCGGCCCCGCGCCGATTCTCTGGCCGATCGCGCGCCCGCGGACACGCACCTCGCTGGTCTTTCCGAGCACGTAGCGTTCTGCGCCGCCGGCGGCCCGGGCTTTCACGGTCTCGGGGCGGGCCTGGACGATGAACAACTCGCCGCTGACGCCGTCCTTGGCCCATTCGACGTCCATCGGCCGTCCGTAGTGGCGCTCGATCTGCACGGCCTGACGCGCGAGTTCCAGTACCTCGACGTCGCTCAGCGCGAACTGCTGCCGAAGCGCGGGCGGCGTGTCCTCGATCACGGTCTCGCGGTCGCGCCAGACCATGCGGATCGCCTTCTCGCCGCGCTCGCGCCGCACGAGCGCCGGAAAACCGAGCGCCAGGGTCGGCTTGTGGACGTAGAACTCGTCGGGGTTGACCGAGCCCTGCACGACGGTTTCCCCCAGGCCGTACGCGGCCGTGATGAAGACCACGTCGCGAAAGCCCGATTCGGTGTCGAGGGTAAAGAGCACGCCCGAGCAGGCGGTTTCCGAGCGCACCATGCGCTGGACGCCGGCGGAAAGCGCGACGTCGGCGTGCGCGAACCCGTGGTGCACGCGGTAGGCGATCGCGCGGTCGTTGTAGAGCGAGGCGAAGACCTTTTTGACGTGCGCGAGCAGGGCTCCGGCGCCGCGCACGTGCAGATAGGTTTCCTGTTGGCCGGCGAAGGAGGCGTCAGGCAGATCTTCGGCGGTAGCCGACGAACGCACCGCAACCGATACGTCGTCGCCGAGCGCCGCGTAGGCCTCGCGCAGCCCGCTTTCCAGCGCCGGCGGCAGACGCCCGTCCTCGACCGCGGCGCGGATTTCGGCGCCGGCAGCGGAGAGCGCGTTCACGTCCGCGACATCGAGTGTTTCGAGGATGACGTTGATTTTCGCGCGCAAGCCGTTGTGATCGAGGAAGTCCCAGAATGCCTGCGCGGTCGTGGCGAAACCGCCCGGCACCTTGACGCCGGCATCGGCCAGACGCGAGATCATTTCCCCGAGCGACGCGTTCTTGCCGCCGACACGAGGTACGTCCGCCATCGACAGCGCATCCAGCGGCACAATATAGTCAGCAGACATAGGTGAACTCCATGAATGGTTACAGCGTATTTTGCGTGTCCGATCACACGGGACTCACGATCGAGGCGGTCGCCAAGAGTGTGCTGGCGCAGTTTCCACGTCTCGAGTTTAGCCTGATTACACTGCCCTTCATCGACGACGCAGCCAAGGCCCGCGCCGCCGCCGGACGGGTCGCGGCGAGCCCGCGCGCGCTCGTGTTTTCCTCGCTGACCGACCCCGCATTGCGTGCCCACTTCAGGGACGCGGGGCTGCACCTGTTCGACCTGTTCGAGCACATCAGCCCCGCCGTCGAACGCGTGCTCGGCGAGCCCGCGACGCCGAGCGGCGGCCATACGCACGGCATGGCGAGCGACTATGAGGCGCGCATGGACGCGGTCAATTTCGCGCTCAGGCTCGACGACGGCCTGAGCCCGGAACACCTCGGCCAGGCCGACCTCGTCCTGGTCGGCGTCTCGCGCGT